>DASUOY010000128.1:0-11866 GCA_036276395.1 Pseudomonas sp. | reverse complement strand
AGGTAGTTGGCGATCATGCCGTCGTAGGCAGCGGTGTGCTCGAAAGCTTTCAGGGCCAGGTCGAAGCGCTGGGCATAGCTCAGGCCACCAGCTTTCAGCGACTCGACGATGCCGGCGTAGTCGCCGGCGTTGACCACGATGGCGACGTCCTTGTGGTTCTTCGCCGCGCTGCGGACCATGGTCGGGCCGCCGATGTCGATGTTCTCGATGGCGTCGGCCAGGTCACAGCCGGGCTTGGCCACGGTGGCGGCGAAGGGGTAGAGGTTGACCGCGACCAGGTCGATCGGCTTGATGCCGTGCTGCTCCATCACCGCGCCGTCGAGGGCGCGACGGCCGAGGATGCCGCCGTGGATCTTCGGGTGCAGGGTCTTCACCCGGCCGTCCATCATTTCCGGGAAGCCGGTGTAGTCGGCGACTTCCACGGCGGCCACACCGTTGTCCTTGAGCAGCTTGTAGGTGCCGCCGGTGGAGAGGATTTCCACATTCAGGGCGACGAGCTCGCGGGCAAACTCGAGGATGCCGGTCTTGTCGGAAACACTGATCAAGGCGCGGCGAACGGGGAGGCGGGTGGTCTGGTCGGTCATTTCAGAGTCCATCAGAGCGGAAGTATCGGCAAAGGAGTTATCAGCAAAAAAGGCGGCCTAGATAAGCCGCCCTTTTCGGGAGTTTGGGGTCAGAGCAGGTCGTACTGCTTGAGCTTCTTGCGCAGGGTGCCGCGATTCAGGCCGAGCAGCTCGGAGGCCTTGGTCTGGTTGCCCTTGACGTAGTTCATCACGGTTTCCAGCAGTGGCGCTTCCACTTCGGTGAGCACCAGGTTGTAGACGTCACTGACGTCTGCGCCTTCAAGATGGGCGAAGTAGTTGTGCAGGGCTTTCTCGACACTGCCGCGCAGGGTTTGCCCTTCTTCGCTCGGCGTATTGAGGTGCTGTTTCAAACTGCTGTTTTCACTCACGGGAGCCATTCCACTTTCTAGAGTCTCGGTCAACATCGTCATGCGGCCACCCCTTCTCCATTATTATTGCGCTCGCGGAAAAACTGGCGAACGTTGGTGTACTGCGCGTCCGTACTGTCCAGACGATTGAAGTGGGCGCGAAACTCCCTGGCGCCCGGCAGGGTTGCGAGATACCAACTGACATGCTTGCGGGCGATGCGTACGCCCATTACATCGCCGTAGAAGGCGTGCAGTGCAGTCAGGTGTTCCAGCAGAATCTGTTCCACTTCGAGCAGGCTGGGCGCCGGGAGGTACTCACCGGTACGCAGGTAGTGCTCGATTTCACGAAATATCCACGGCCGGCCCTGGGCCGCACGACCGATCAACAGGCCATCGACGCCGGTGGCGGCGAGCACCATCTTGGCCTTTTGCGGCGAATCGATATCGCCATTGGCGAATACCGGAATCGACACCGCCTGCTTGATCGCGGCGATGGTGTCGTACTCGGCCTCGCCCATATACAGGTCGGCGCGGGTGCGGCCATGCACGGCCAGGGCGACAATGCCTGCGTCTTCGGCGATTTTCGCCACGCTGATGCCGTTCTTGTTCTCACGGTCCCAGCCCGTGCGGATCTTCAGGGTCACCGGCACATTCACCGCGGCGACCACCGCCTGAAGAATCTCGCGCACCAGGCTCTCGTCTTTCAACAGGGCAGAGCCGGCGGCCTTATTGCAGACCTTCTTGGCCGGGCAGCCCATATTGATATCGATGATCTGTGCGCCCATTTCCACGTTGCGCCGCGCCGCTTCGGCGAGCATCTCGGGATCGCCGCCGGCGATCTGCACCGAACGCGGCTCGGGATCGCCCTTGTGCACCATGCGCAGGCTCGACTTGCGGCTATTCCACAGGCGCACATCGCTGGTGACCATTTCCGATACCACCAGGCCCGCGCCCATGCGCTTGCACAGCTGGCGGAACGGCTGGTCGGTAACGCCCGCCATAGGGGCGAGGATCAGCGAATTGGGCAATGTATAGGGGCCGATGCATAGCGCCGACATAGGGCTTCCCTGCTCAAGAGACCTGCTGTTGAGACGAATAGGAGAGTGCGAAAAAGGGTGGGAATCATACCCGCTCTGGATGACCGGAGAAAGGCTGTTTTGAACAAATTCTGAACAGCTGCGGGCTTATCGCCAGGAGTTTGGTTGGCGGTGGGTTTGGGGCAAAACCCGCGGTGGCGGCTATTCCGGGGAGTGGAAGCTCAGGCTGTAGTTCACTGCCTGGTTGCCCGGGTCGAGGATGTCCAGGGCGATATGGATGGGGGTCTGTGGCGGCATTTCCGCGTTGCCGGCCAGCTCGCCGGCCAGGTATTCACTGGGTTTGAAGCGGCGGCTGGCGAGCAGTTGGCCGTTGATATCGGCAAAGCGCATTTCCAGCAGCGGGAAGGGCTGGGAGAAGGGCGCGCGGTTGTAGAGGATGGCGTCCACCACCAGAGCGCCGCTGAATTCGGGGTGGCTGCGCACCACCAGGTTGCTGCTCTTGACCTGGGTGATATCGACCTTAGACGGCAGGCTGCAGCCGACGGCCGGGCAGAGTTGCTCGAACCAGGGGCGGTACTGATCCTGGCGCGCCAGTTCGGCAAAGTGGTAGGTCACGTACTGCCCGGCCAGGGCGCAGGCCGCGAGCAGGTTCAGCAGGCCCCAGCCGAGCCAGCGGCCCCAGGGCTTCTGCGGCTGGCGCCAATCCAGCTGCAAGGGCTCATCGTCCAGCTCGAAGAGGTGCTCCTCGTGTAGTCCGGGCTCATTGCGCTTGGCGCTTTTCGCTGCCTGCGGGGCGGGGGCGGCCTGGTCATCCTCGTTATCGGCTGCCAGGAAGGGCGCGCGTGCCGCGTGCAGTTCGATATGCTCGATCTCGGCGGCCACGGCGCGGCGGTCGGTGGCGGCGAAACTGGGCAGGGCGGGCTCGTCCTCGGGCTCGCTCGGCACCTGGGCGTGCACGGTCTTGAGTGGCGCGGCGGGCGCGCTGGCCTCGCTAGAGGCGGGGCGAGGCGCGGGCTTGGCCGACAGCCTGGGTTTTTCCTCGTGCAGCAGGGCTTCGGCCCAGCGCTCGTCATGGGGATCGTGTTCGGCCGGCGCGGCGCTAAGAAAGCTTTCGCCCTGTTTGGGCGCGGGTTCTATGGCCAGGAACTGCTTGGACAGCTGCTGTTCCTGTTCTTCCAGCTTGGCCAGTTCTTCATCGAGGTCCAGGCCGTCGAGGTCCAGGTCATCGTGAATCCACTGGGTGTCGATGCTTTTCTTTTCTGCTGTGGGGCTCAGGCTGCTGGGAGCTGGAGCTGGAGCTGGAGCTGGAGCTGGAGCTGGTGGGCGCGGCGCGGCGACGGGCGCGGCCTGGGTCGCCAGTGTTGTTACAGTCGTGGCGACGCTGGCGGGTTTGGCGCTGGGCGGCGTTAGCTGGCCTTGTTCACGCAGTTGCTGGGCGGCATTGAACACATGCAGGCAGGCCCCGCAGCGCACGGCACCATGGGCGGCACCCAGCTGCGTGAGGTTCACGCGAAAGCTGGTGCGGCAATGGGGGCACTGGGTGACGAAGCTCTGGGTCATGCGGCGATCCGGCTAAACGAGGCGGCTAGTCTAACGCAAGTGCTTGGCAATGCAGCACTTAGCGGCGTACGCCACTGATACGCACCCAGCCATCCTTGTCGGCGGTTGGGTCGAGGACAAAGGCGTCGTTGTAGGCGGCGCGCACCTCTTCGGCCTGTTCGGCGAGGATGCCCGACAGCGCCAGGCGCCCGCCCGGCTTGACCAGGCTGGTGATCTGCGGCGCCAGCGCCACCAGTGGGCCGGCGAGGATATTGGCGACCACCACGTCGGCTGGCTGTTGCGGCATATCGTCCGGCAGGTAGAGCGGGAAGCGCGCCGGGTCGATGTTGTTGCGCCCGGCGTTATCGCGCGAGGCTTCGATGGCCTGGATATCGATATCGGTGCCAACCGCCTGCGGCGCGCCGAGCAGCAGGGCGGCAATCGCCAGGATGCCCGAGCCGCAGCCGAAGTCGATCACGCTGCAATCCTGCAGGTTCTGGCCGTCCAGCCATTCCAGGCACAGCGCGGTGGTTGGGTGGGTGCCGGTGCCGAAGGCCAGGCCCGGGTCGAGCAGCAGGTTGACCGCATCCGGCTCGGGAGCGGCGTGCCAGCTCGGCACTATCCACAGGCGCTGGCCGAAACGCATCGGCTGGAAGCCGTCCATCCAGCTGCGTTCCCAGTCCTGGTCGGCTATCACTTCGGCCTGGTGCTCCGGCAAATCGGCACCGGTCAGCAGTTGCAGGTGGGCAAATACCGCGTTCGCGTCGGTATCGGCTTCGAACAGGGCGAGCAGGTGGGTGTGCGACCACAATGGCGTGGTGCCCAGGTCCGGCTCGAAAATCGGCTGGTCTTCGGCGTCCATAAAGGTCACCGACACGGCGCCGACTTCCAGCAAGGCGTCTTCGTAGGTTTCTGCCTGCTCCGGGGTAATAGCGAGACGGACTTGTAACCAGGGCATGGGAAACCTCGTGAGCGTTGTGGCTGGATGACGCAAATTGGCGCGCAGCTTACTTGAAGCGGTGGGGCGGCTGCCACCGCTTGCGGTCGGCAGAAACGACAAGGGCTGCCAGATGGCAGCCCTTGTCTTATGCGCTATGCCGAAGCTTAGTGCTTATCCATACCCAGCTTTTTCTCCAGGTAGTGGATATTCACGCCGCCTTTGCAGAAGCCCTTGTCACGGACCAGATCGCGGTGCAGTGGCACGTTGGTCTTGATGCCGTCGACCACGATCTCGTCCAGGGCGTTGCGCATACGGGCCATGGCCTCGTCGCGGGTGGCGCCGTAGGTAATGATCTTGCCGATCAGCGAGTCGTAGTGCGGTGGTACGGTGTAGCCGCTGTACAGGTGCGAATCCATCCGTACGCCGTTACCGCCCGGGGCGTGGAAGTGCTTGACCTTGCCCGGGCAGGGCATGAAGTTGTCCGGGTCTTCGGCGTTGATCCGGCACTCCAGGGAATGGCCGCGAATCACCACGTCACTCTGCTTGAACGACAGCTTGTTGCCGGCGGCGATGCTGAGCATCTCCTTGACGATGTCGATGCCGGTAACCATTTCCGATACCGGATGCTCCACCTGCACGCGGGTGTTCATCTCGATAAAGTAGAAGTGGCCGTTTTCGTAGAGGAACTCGAAGGTGCCGGCGCCGCGGTAGCCAATCTCGATGCAGGCATCGACACAGCGTTGCAGCACTTCGGCGCGGGCCTTTTCATCGATGCCCGGTGCCGGCGCTTCTTCCAGGACCTTCTGGTGGCGACGTTGCAGCGAGCAGTCGCGGTCACCCAGGTGGATGGCATTGCCCTGGCCGTCGGAGAGCACCTGGACTTCCACGTGACGCGGATTGCCGAGGAACTTCTCCAGGTAGACCATAGGGTTGCCGAACACCGAACCGGCTTCGCTGCGAGTCAGCTTGGCCGATTTGATCAGGTCTTCTTCCTGGTACACCACGCGCATGCCGCGACCACCGCCGCCGCCAGCGGCCTTGATGATCACCGGGTAGCCGACTTCGCGAGCAATCGCCAGGGCGGTTTCTTCGTCTTCCGGCAGCGGGCCGTCGGAGCCAGGAACCACCGGTACGCCGGCGCGCTTCATGGCGTCCTTGGCCGACACCTTGTCGCCCATCAGGCGAATGGTCTCGGCTTTCGGGCCGATAAAGGCGAAGCCGGAGTTTTCCACCTGTTCGGCGAAGTCGGCGTTTTCCGCGAGGAAGCCGTAGCCGGGGTGGATGGCGGTGGCACCTGTGACTTCGGCGGCGCTGATGATCGCCGGAATATTCAGGTAGGACAGCGCGCCGGAGGCCGGGCCGATGCACACCGACTCGTCGGCCAGGCCCAGGTGCATCAGTTCGCGGTCGGCGGTGGAATGCACCGCGACCGTCTTGATGCCCAGCTCTTTACAGGCGCGCAAGACGCGCAGGGCGATCTCGCCGCGGTTGGCGATCAGAACTTTTTCCAACATCGCAGGCTCTCCGCGGGTCAAACGATGGTGAAAAGAGGTTGATCGTATTCCACCGGCTGGCCGTTCTCGCCCAGGATGGCGTCGATCACGCCGCTGGACTCAGCCTCGATGTGGTTCATCATCTTCATCGCTTCGACGATGCAGAGGATGTCGCCTTTCTTCACGCTCTGACCCACTTCGACGAAGTTGCTCGAAGTCGGGCCGGAGGCGCGGTAGAAGGTGCCGACCATAGGCGAACGCACGACTGTGCCATTCAGCTTGGCGGCTGCCGGAGCAGCGGCTTCGGCGGCGGCAGCTGGCGCGGCGGCAGCCGGTGCTGGCGCGGCAGCAGGAGCCTGGGCGTAGATCGGCTGCTGCATATAGGCGGGCTGTTTGCTGTGACGGCTGATACGTACCGACTCTTCGCCTTCGCGAATTTCCAGTTCGTCGATGCCGGATTCTTCCAGCAGCTCAATCAGCTTTTTGACTTTACGAATATCCATAGTTTTTCAACTCCCGGTGAGGTCAGGGCCGTTCAAGTGCAAGTTGTTCTAGGGCGGCCTCCAGGGCCAGCCGGTAACCGCTGGCGCCAAGGCCGCAGATCACCCCTACCGCAACATCGGAAAAGTAGGAGTGATGGCGGAAAGCTTCGCGTTTGTGCACGTTGGACAGGTGCACTTCGATGAATGGGATGCTCACCGCCAGCAATGCGTCACGTAATGCGACACTGGTATGGGTAAAAGCGGCGGGATTGATCAGGATAAAGTCGACACCTTCGCCTTTTGCGGCGTGAATCCGCTCAATCAACTCGTACTCGGCATTGCTCTGCAGGTACTGCAGGTGGTGGCCGGCTTCGCGGGCGCGGCGCTCCAGGTCGAGGTTGATCTGCTCCAGGGTGACCGCGCCGTAGACGCCCGGCTCGCGGGTGCCGAGCAGATTGAGATTGGGCCCGTGCAGTACCAGAAGGGTAGCCATGATCGGAGATTCCTTGTTTTTACGCTGCGCAGGACTATGCCGCAGGCAGGGCGAGACTGTCCAGTTGTCAGCAGTAGTCAACACGATGACCGCAGATTGCGGCAAATATATGACTCGGAGCGCTAAAAACGTTCCTGCGCCGTGGTCAGGCGAGCAGCAAAGGTCGCCGCATCCACCTCCCCTACGACACGCAAATCCTGCCATTCGTCACCCTTGGCATCGAATAACAGAATGGCCGGCGGGCCGAACAGCTGGTACTGGTCGAGCAGGGCGCGTTGCTCGGCATTGCTGTCGGTCATATCGAAGCGCACCAGTTGGTAGTCGCCCAGTTGCTGGGTCACTTGCGGGGCGCTAAGCACTTCGCGCTCGATCACCTTGCAGCTGATGCACCAGTCGGCGTACCAGTCGAGCAGCAGCGGGCGGCCGCTGCTTTGCGCGGCGTTGAAGGCCGCCGCCAGCTCGGCCTGGGTGCTGATGGTTTGCCACTGGCCGGCTTGCACCTGGGTGGCATCGGCGTTGCTAAGCATCCGCCCGAGTGGGCGCAGCGGGTCATCCTGGCCTTGCAGGGCGCCGACCCAGGCCACCAGGGCGTAAACCAGCAGTGGCAGGCCGAGCAGTTGCGCCAGTTTCTGATGGTGAGTCTTGGGCGTCAGCTCCAGCGCGCCGAGCCAGAGGGCCACGCCGGCCGCCAGCAATCCCCACAGCGCCAGGCTGACCGGGCCGGGCACCACGCGTTCCAGCAGCCAGATGGCCACGGCCAGCAGCAGGGCGCCAAACAGATTGCGTACCGTGAGCATCCAGGGCCCGGATTTCGGCAGCCATGCGCCGCCACCGACGGCAAACAGCACCAGTGGCGCGCCCATGCCCAGCCCCAGAACCAGCAGCTTGAGGCCGCCGCCGAGGGCATCGCCGCTGGCGCTGATATACAGCAAGGCGCCGGCCAGGGGCGCGGATACGCAGGGTGAAACCAGCACGCTGGAGAGCACACCCAGCGCCGCCGCACTGTAGACGGTGCCGCCGTGCAGGCGCTGGCTCAGGCGCTGCAACGGGCCGTCGATTGCCGCTGGCAGACGCAGTTCGAGAAAGCCCAGGCTGGCCGCGCCGAACAGGGCGAAGAAGATCGCAAAGGGCACCAGCACCCAGGGCGATTGCAGGCGTGCCTGCAGATTGAGTTCGGCGCCGAACAGACCCATCAGCGCGCCGAGGATGGCAAAGCTCAGGGCCATCGGCAGCACGTAGGCCAGCGCCAGCACCAGGCTGCGCATACCTCCCGGCTGGCCGCGCAGCACCACGCCGGTGAGGATCGGCAGCATCGGCAGCACGCAGGGGGTGAAGGTCAGCGCCAGACCGCCGAGGAAGAACAGCGCCAGATCGCTCCAGCTCCAGGGCGCTGCGGCATCGGCAGCGGCGCTGCTGGACGCTGCGCCGCCAATCGCCAGCACTTCGGTTTCCGGCGGGTAGCACAGGCCTTTGTCGGCGCAACCCTGGTAGGTGACACTGAGGTTGAAGGGGCGCTTGTCCGGATTGCTCAGCGGCAGCTCGATATCCAGCACGCCGTAGTAGACCTCGACCTGGCCGAAGTACTCGTCGGTTTTTGCCTGGCCGGCCGGCAGCTTGGCCGGTTCCAGGCCGACGGTGGCCGGCTCGCTGCTAAAGCTGAAGCGGTGCTTGTAGAGGTAATAACCCTCGGCGGCCACCAGGCGCAGCTTGATCGCCGTGCTGGAGCTGTCGATCAGGCTCAGGCGAAAGGCCTCGCGTACCGGCAGGAAGTCCGCGCTGTTGTTTAGCGGCGCGCCGAGGGCCGCGGGTGCGGGACGGTTATCGAACAGGCCGGCGCTGGCGGGCAGGGCAACCAGCAACAGAATCAGGATAAGCAGGCGGCGCATGGCGATCTCGCGAATCGAAGGTGCGCGAATGATAACGGAAAGCCGCTTGCGTGGTAGTTGACCCGCGGCCGGCGGCGCGAATGGCCGGCTGGCAGGTTATAGAGGGCGCACGAGTGTGGGGCCGCTACTGGAACTCGCCGGGTTCGGGCAGCAATTCGCTGACGGCAAAACGCTGCGCCAGTTGCCGGTAGGCCGGTTCCAGGCGAAACAGCCGGTAGGCCTCGGCGAACTGCCCGGCCAGTGGCGCGGGTGCTGCGCGGGAGAAGGCCGCGTACATTGATTTGCCGGGGAACAGGGCGCCATCCAGGCGCTGCACCTGCTGGTCGAGGTCGGCAATTTCGGCCTGGGCTCGGAGCAGCGCACTGGTGGAACCGAAGATCATGTCGAAGCGGCCGCTGATCAACATGATAAACAGCTGGGATTGGGTGACGGTGGGCTGCTCGATAGGCGCACCGCGCTCGATCAGGCTGAGCACCTCGTCATTCATGTGATAGCCATTGGGCAGGGCGCTGCGCCAGCGCCAGGCCATCTGCTCCAGGGGCGCGCTAAAGAGGATTTCGCCGGCCCGTTCGCGGCGGATATACAGGGTGGTGCGCGAGACGTGCAGCAGGTTGTCCGCCAGGAACAGGGCGAACTTCTCTCGCTCCGGGGATTTGGCGACGAAGGTGGCGGCATGGATCTCGCCGGTCTCCAGGGCGCGCATGGTGCGCTTCCAGGGCGTGCGGCGGAACTCCAGCTGCCAGCCGAGGCGCTCGCACACCGCGCGCACCAGTTCGATATGAAAGCCGGTGAGCTGGGCGTTCTCGTCGATATATTCGAAGGGAATGTTATTGGCCTCCTCGATGCCGACCACCAGGGTGGTGGCCTGCAGGGGTTGGCTCAGCAGTACAGCCAGCAACAGGATGCCTAGACGCATAAATACTCCGTGCATGGATACGGCCCATTTGCGCAGTCTAGGCGAGCGACGCGGTGTCGGCGCGTCGTCCTGATTATTGGTTCTTACACGCGGAAGGCCTGCACCGCGGTATGCAGCTGTCCGCCCAGTTCCAGCAACTGCTCGCCCTGATCGCGGCCGGCGCCAATGCGTTGCAGGTTGTCGCCGCCGAGCCGGTGGATGCGCTCGCTGTGGCCGCGAATCTCGCTGACCGCGCCGCTCTGCTGGGCGGTGGCGTCGGCGATGCGCTCGGCCATATTGGCGATGGTGCGGATCGCCGTGACTATTTCGTCCAGCGCGCCATCGGCGGCCTCGGCCTGGCTGGCGGTGTTCTCGGCATGCTCGACCTGGTTGCGCATGGCCTGCACCGATTGCAGGGCCGCTTGCTGCAGGCGGCCGATCAGGGTCTGGATTTCCGCGGTGGCGCCGCTGGTGCGTTGCGCCAGGGAGCGCACTTCATCGGCCACCACGGCAAAACCGCGACCCAGTTCGCCGGCCCGCGCCGCTTCGATGGCGGCGTTGAGGGCGAGCAGATTGGTCTGTTCGGCGATGCCGCGGATCACCGTCAACACCTTGTCGATGGTGGCGGTTTCCTCGGCCAGGCGCTCGATGGCCTGGGCATTGCCCTGCACCTCGCCGACCAGCGAGTGCAGGCCGTTCAGGCTCTGGCCGATCACCTGCTGGCCTTGCTCCAGGGCGCGGTCGGCATGGCGGCTGGCGTCGGCGGTCTGGCTGGCGTCGCCGGCCACCTGGGCGATGGTCAGCTGCAGCTCGCTCAAGGCGTCGCGGATCTGCGCGGTGTCGCCGGCCTGGCGCTCGGCGCCGCTGTGCAGGCCGCCGCTGAGGTCGGCCAGGGTGCGGCTGGAGCCGACCACCTGCTCGGCGTGCTGGCGAATGGTGCCGACCAGGTCGACCAGATAGGCGCGCAGGCGGTTGAGCGAGGCCTCGATATCGCCCAGCTCACGGATTTTCGAATCCAGACGGATATCCGTGGCGAAATCGCCCTGGGCCCAGGCCGACAGGGCCGGCACCAGGCGGGTGAGGATCTGCGCCAGGCGCCGCTGGATGCGGTCGATCAGCAACGCGCTGAGCAGGATCAGGCCAATCATCAGGCCGAGGATCAGCTGCACTTCGCCCTGGATACGTCCGTGCTCGGCGCGCACCAGTGGCTCCAGCGCGGCCAGCGCCTGCTGCACCCGGTCGACCTGGGCGCGGGTGCTCTGGGCCAGCAGGCTGCGCTGTTCGACCAGGGCCCGGGTGCGCTGCAGTTCGGCTGGGTAGCGCTGGATCAGGTTGGCCAGGTCGCGCTTGAGGGCCACGCCGCGGTCTGCGGCCTGGCTGCTGTCGCTGCTGGCGTCCAGCCCCAGCAGGTCGGCAAAGGCGTTGTTGGAAGACTGCCCGGCCTCGGCCACGCCGAGCAGGGGCAGCTCTTGCAAGCGTTGCGCCTGCTTGCCGAGGATCGCCAGTTCGCGCTCGACCTCGCCGGCCAGTTCGCTGCGGCCACTGCTGACCAGCTTGGCGCGGGCATGGGCCAGGCGGGTCAGATGGCGCGCGGCGTCGAACAGCGGGGGGCGATAGTCGGCCGCGGCAGCACTGCCTGAACTGTCGGCGTAGTGCGCCAGTTGTTCCAGCGCCGCATCCATTTCCCGTTCGGCCTGCAGCAGCAGACCCTGGGGATCGCCGGACAGCTTGCCGGCGGCCAGCAGTTGGTTGGCGCTGAACGCCTGCAGCTCATCCAGGCTGGGGCGCAGGTTCTCGCTCAGCTGGCTGGGCAGCTCGGCGCTGGACTGGCTCAGGCTGGCCAGGGCCTGCAGGGCGGCGCTATGGCGCAGGGCGTCGCCGCTGTCCAGATAGGCCTGGATATTCTCCGCGACCTCGCGCTGGAACTGTTGCGACAGGCTCAGGTAACGCTCCATCAGCAGATAGGGGCGTTCCAGGGCGCGCTGCGACCACCAGAGCGTGGCCGCCAGGGCGACGCAGACGGTAACCAGCAGCAGGCTGTTGAGGTTGGTAAGGGATTTCAGGCGCATAGGGCTCGACCGAGAGGGAACGGTACGGGCTGCCCGCGAGATCGCGCGGGTAGCCGCTAAGCCTCAGAATTTATTGCTTTTTTATGACCGCAATATGACGG
>DASUOY010000127.1:0-2786 GCA_036276395.1 Pseudomonas sp. | reverse complement strand
GCAGATCGTAAACAGGTTCTTAGAGCGCCTTTTCAAACACCTGGGAGTTGCGCTGGTAGTTATACAGCGAGGCGCGGGCGGCGGGCAGACGGTCGACGCTGCTGGGCTCGAAGCCGCGCTCGCGGAACCAGTGGGCGGTGCGGGTGGTGAGCACGAACAGGGTCTTCAGGCCCTGCTCACGGGCGCGCTCCTCGATGCGCTCAAGCAGCTCGTCGCCGCGCCCGCCGTGGCGGTAGGCCGGGTTCACCGCCAGGCACGCCAGCTCACCGAAATCCGAGTCGGCAATCTGGTACAGCGCGGCGCAGGCGATGATCAGGCCTTCGCGTTCGACGATGCTGAACTGCTCGATCTCGCGTTCCAGCACCTCGCGCGAACGGCGCACCAGAATGCCCTGGTCTTCCAGCGGGGTGATCAGCTCCATCAGGCCGCCGACGTCCTCGATGGTCGCCTCGCGCAGGGATTCGAACTGCTCCTGGGCCACCAGGGTGCCGTTGCCGGTGCGGGTGAACAGCTCGCTGAGCAGCGCGCCGTCTTCGGCATAGCTGACGATATGGCTGCGACGTACCCCGGCCTTGCAGGCTTCGGCGGCGGCGTCGAGCAGCTCACCCTGGTAGCTGCTGCCCAGGCGTTGCAGATGCGCCGGCACTTGCTGCGGGCGCAGTTCGCGCACCAGCTTGCCGGCTTCGTCGAGCAGGCCGCACTCGGCGCCGAACAGCAGCAGTTTGTCGGCGTCCAGCTCGATGGCGGCGCGGGTGGCGACGTCCTCGCAGGCCAGATTGAAGATCTCCCCGGTCGGCGAATAACCCAGCGGCGACAGCAGCACGATGCTGCGCTCATCCAGCTGGCGGCTGATGCCCTTGCGGTCGATGCGCCGCACTTCGCCGGTGTGGTGGTAGTCGATGCCATCGAGCACGCCGATGGGCCGCGCGGTGACAAAGTTGCCGCTGGTGATGCGCAGGCGCGAGCCCTGCATGGGCGAACGGGCCATGTCCATCGACAGGCGCGCCTCGATGGCGATACGCAGCTGGCCGACCGCGTCGATCACGCATTCCAGGGTCGGCCCGTCGGTGATCCGCAGGTTGCGGTGAAAGCGTGGGGTCAGGCCATTGCTGGCCAGGCGCGCCTCGATCTGCGGGCGCGAGCCGTGCACCAGCACCAGGCGCACGCCGAGGCTGTGCAGCAGCACCAGGTCGTGAACGATATTGCCGAAATTCGGATGGGCCACGCCCTCGCCCGGCAGCATCACCACAAAGGTGCAGTCGCGGTGGGCATTGATATAGGGCGAGGCGTGACGGAGCCAGTTGACGTGGTCGTGCATTGCTTGAAGAACCTGTGTCGAATACGGAACGCATGGAAACGGCGCAAGCGCCGGGCGGCAGCCGAGAGCAGCGGTTTTATCGTCGCAGTTGGGGCAGCTTCACGCGTTCTCTCCTCCGGATGGCACAGGTTGCCGGCTCAGGATGCCGGTTGCAGGCAGTAATGCGTAATCAGGTCGCGCAGTATCTCGATGGTCGGCTGCAGGCGCGACATCTCCAGATATTCCCCGGGCTGGTGGGCGCAGTCGATATCGCCAGGGCCGAGCACCAGGGTTTCGCAGCCGAGTTGCTGAAGATAAGGCGCTTCGGTGCCAAATGCCACCGCTGCGGCCGTATGCCCGGTCAGGCGTTCGGCCAGGCGCACCAGCTCAGTGTCGGCGTTTTGCTCGAAGGGCGGCAGGCTGGGGAACAGCGGGGCGAAATCGATCTGCACCTGATACTGCTCGGCCAGCGGCTGCAGTTTCTGCCGGATCGCCGCACGCAGCAGCTCCGGCTGCATGCCGGGCAGCGGGCGCAGGTCGAATTCCAGCGAGCACTGGCCGCAGATGCGGTTGGGGTTGTCACCGCCATGGATGCAGCCGAAGTTCAGGGTCGGCTGCGGCACGCTGAACTGCGGGTTGTTGAACTCGCGTTGCCACTGCGCGCGCAGGCCGCGCAGCTCCAGCATCACATCCTGCATGGCTTCCAGGGCGCTATGGCCGAGGCTGGGGTCGGAGGAGTGGCCGCTGCGGCCGAGAATATCGATGCGCTCCATCATCACGCCCTTGTGCAGGCGAATCGGCTTGAGGCCCGTCGGCTCGCCGATCACCGCGGCGCGGCCCAGTGGCCGGCCGGCGGCGGCCAGGGCGCGGGCGCCGGCCATCGAACTTTCTTCATCGCAGGTGGCGAGAATCAGCAGCGGCTGTTGGAAGCGCTGGCTGAGCAAGGGTTGCACCGCCTCTATCACCAGGGCGAAGAAGCCCTTCATATCGCAGCTGCCCAGGCCGACCCAGCGGCCGTCGACTTCGGTGAGCTTGAGCGGGTCGCTCTGCCACAGCGCCGCGTCGAACGGCACGGTGTCGCTGTGCCCGGCCAGCACCAGGCCGCCGGGGCCGCTGCCATAGCTGGCCAGCAGGTTGAATTTACCTGGGCTGACTTGCTGGGTTTCACAGACAAAACCGAGGTCGCCGAGCCAACTCGACAGCAGCTCGATCACGGCGCGGTTGGATTGGTCCCAATGGGCCTGGGTGCAACTCACCGAGGGCGCTGCGATCAGCGCGGCGAATTGGTCTTTAAGGGAGGGTAGGGGCATCGGCAATCTCCGCAGGCGAGGCCCATCATATCAGGCCGTTGAAAAACTACCTGCGCTGGCAGTACGGCGTTTAAAACGGCCAGAGGATGTTACTAACGTAGCGCCTTGTCTTGCCCGCCTCGCCTACGTTTTTCAGCGACCTGAAGGTCATCGCCTGCAGAGATAAAACCGTGAGGGGC
>DASUOY010000126.1:0-4014 GCA_036276395.1 Pseudomonas sp. | reverse complement strand
ATGGCGATGATCTGTTCGGCCACTTGCGCCAGCTTCTGCTGGCGGCTCATGGCCTGGCGACGCATCAGGGTGTAGGCCTCCTCTTCATTGCAGCTCCTCATTTTCATCAGCAGGCCCTTGGCCAGCTCGATGCGCTTGCGCTCGGCCAGCTGGGCATCGCGGGCCTGCAACTGGGCGCGTAGCGCCTGGTCGCTCTCGAAGCGGGCCATGGCCACGTCGAGAATCGGCTGCAGACGCTGGGCGTGGATGCCCTCGACTATATAGGCGCTGACCCCGGACTGGATGGCCTGGCGCATCACGCCCGGGTCGTGCTCGTCGGTGAACATGACGATGGGCCGCGGCTGGTCACGGCTGACCAGTACCACCTGCTCCATCACGTCGCGGCTGGGCGATTCGGTGTCGATCAGGATCACGTCGGGGCGTACCGCTTCGACCCGTTCGGGCAGGTCGATGGTCAGGCCGGATTCGTCGATCACCTCGAAGCCCGCCTCGATCAGCGCGGCTTTCAAGCGGCCGACTTTCTTCGGGGTATCGTTGATCAGCAGGATACGCAGCATCTTAGCGACTCTCCTGTACGGCTGTGCTGTCGGCCAGGGCATGCAAGGCAAAGCTGCGGGCATAGCCGGCCGGGTCGCTGCCGTCCCACACCTGGCCGTCGAGCAATTGGCTGCTGCGCATGTCGCTTGGCACGTCGATGCCGAGCGCCTCGGCAGCCTGACGGTAGAGGTCGAGTTGCTGCACCTGGCGGGCGATGACGAGGTAATCGGGGTCGTCGCGCAGCAGCCCCCAACGGCGGAACTGGGTCATAAACCACATGCCATCGGACAGGTAGGGCATATTCACCCGGCCCTGGGCATGGAAGCGCAATGGCTGGCCGTCGAGCCAGGCGTGGCCGAGGCCGTCCTGGTACTGGCCAAGGAAGCGTGGCTGGATCGCCGACAGCGGCGCATCGACATAGTCGCTGCCACTGATCAGTTGGGCGGTGCTGCGCTTGTTCTCGTCGCTCTCGTCGATAAAGCGGCTGGCTTCCAGTACCGCCATCACCAGTGCGCGGGCGCTGTTGGGGTGCTGCTGGACAAAGGCGCGGGTGCAGCCCAGGACTTTTTCCGGATGATCCGGCCAGATCGACTGGCTGGTGGCCAGCGTACAGCCAAGCTGTTCATCCACCGCCTGGGCACTCCAGGGCTCACCGACGCAGAAGCCGTCGATCCGCCGGGCTTTGAGGTGGGCGAGCATTTGCGGCGGCGGCACCACCACGCTGTCGACGTCGGCAAGTGGGTGAATGCCCTGGCTGGCCAGCCAGTAGTAGAGCCACATGGCATGGGTACCTGTGGGAAAGGTCTGGGCGAAGGTCAGGCGTGCACCGCCATGGTGCGCGCGCTGCGCCAGTGCGTCGCCGCTGCACACGCCGGCGGCTTGCAGATCCGGCGACAGGTTGATGCTCTGTCCATTGTGGTTCAGCCCCATCAATACCGCCATGTCGGTGGCCGGTGCGCCGCCCAGGCCCAGCTGCACGCCGTAGATCAGACCGTAGAGGCTGTGCGCTGCGTCCAGTTCACCGCTCAGCAGCTTGTCGCGCAGAGTCGCCCAGGAGGCCTGGCGCTGCAGGTTGAGGGTCAGGCCATGCTTTTCGGCGAAGCCCTGGGTGGCGGCGACTATGATCGAGGCCGCATCGGTCAGGGCCATAAAACCTATATTCAGTACGCGCTTTTCCGGTGCATCGCTACGGCTGCTGTCTTGCTCGCTCATTGCACTTTCCTTACATCCACACAAAAGGGTGCCGCGCCAATGGCCGATTTGCTCGGCTAGTGGCACGACACCATTGTCGATAAGCCGCTTCCAGCGTTGGAAGGGCCTGATTGCCTATCACATAGCAAGGCATGTGCCAGTGAACCCGCAGACAAGAAAAAGCCCCGCACTGGGCGGGGCTTTTCTTGTTGCGTGCAACCTTGAAGCGTTGTCGCCTTAGGCTTGAACGACCGGAATCTGGGCGTTCGCTGCAGCTTCACGGAACTCGGCGATCTGGTCGAAACTCAGGTAGCGGTAAACGTCCGCCGCCATGGTGTCGATTTTCTTCGCGTAGCCCATGTATTCCTCAACAGTCGGCAGTTTGCCGGTGATGGCCGCAACAGCCGCCAGCTCGGCCGAAGCCAGGTAGACGTTGGCACCATCGCCCAGACGGTTGGGGAAGTTACGGGTGGAGGTCGAAACCACGGTGGAGTTCGCCTCAACGCGTGCCTGGTTACCCATGCACAGCGAGCAGCCCGGCATTTCCATGCGCGCGCCGGCTTTGCCGTAGATGCCGTAGTAGCCTTCTTCGGTCAGCTGATGCTGGTCCATCTTGGTCGGCGGCGACAGCCACAGGCGAGTCGGCAGGGTGCCTTCGACTTTTTCCAGCAACTTACCGGCAGCGCGGAAGTGACCGATGTTGGTCATGCACGAACCGATAAACACTTCGTCGATCTTCTCGCCCTGAACGGAGGACAGCAGACGGGCGTCGTCCGGGTCGTTCGGTGCGCAGAGAACCGGCTCGTTGATGTCGGCCAGGTCGATTTCGATGATTTCGGCGTACTCGGCATCCTTGTCGGCTTCCATCAGCTTCGGATCGGCCAACCAGGCTTCCATCGCTTGAGCGCGACGCTCCATGGTGCGGGCATCGCCGTAGCCTTCGCTGATCATCCAGCGCAGCAGGGTGATGTTCGAGCGCAGGTACTCGGCGATAGCCTTTTCCGGCAGCTTGATGGTGCAACCAGCGGCGGAACGCTCGGCAGAGGCGTCGGACAGCTCGAAAGCCTGCTCAACGGTCAGCTCGTCCAGACCTTCGATCTCGAGGATGCGGCCGGAGAAGATGTTCTTCTTGCCTTTCTTCTCGACGGTCAGCAGGCCTTTCTGGATGGCCACGTAAGGGATGGCATGCACCAGGTCACGCAGGGTGATGCCCGGTTGCAGTTTGCCCTTGAAGCGCACCAGTACCGACTCCGGCATGTCCAGCGGCATTACGCCAGTGGCAGCGGCGAAGGCAACCAGACCGGAACCGGCCGGGAAGGAGATGCCGATCGGGAAGCGGGTGTGCGAGTCGCCACCGGTACCGACGGTATCCGGCAGCAGCATGCGGTTCAGCCAGCTGTGGATGATGCCGTCGCCAGGACGCAGGGACACGCCGCCACGGGTGCGGATGAAATCCGGCAGGGTGTGGTGGGTGGTGACGTCGATCGGCTTCGGATAAGCGGCGGTGTGGCAGAACGACTGCATCACCAGATCAGCGGAGAAGCCCAGGCAAGCCAGGTCTTTCAGCTCGTCGCGGGTCATCGGGCCAGTGGTGTCCTGGGAGCCAACGGTGGTCATCTTCGGTTCGCAGTAGGTGCCAGGACGCACGCCTTTGCCTTCCGGCAGGCCGCAGGCCTTGCCGACCATCTTCTGCGCCAGGGTGAAACCCTTGGTGCTAGCAGCAGGTGGCTCAGGCAGCTTGAACAGGTCGGTTGGGCCCAGGCCCAGTTCGGCACGGGCTTTCTCGGTCAGACCGCGACCGATGATCAGCGGGATACGGCCGCCAGCGCGGACTTCGTCGAGCAGTACTGGCGTCTTCATTTCGAAGGTGGTCAGTACTTCGTCGGTGCCGTGCTTGCAGACTTTGCCAGCATGCGGGTACAGGTCGATCACATCGCCCATGTGCATGTTGGAAACGTCGAATTCGATTGGCAGAGCGCCGGCATCTTCCATGGTGTTGTAGAAGATCGGAGCAATTTTGCTGCCGAAGCAGAAACCACCAGCGCGCTTGTTCGGAACAAACGGAATGTCGTCGCCGAAGAACCACAGCACCGAGTTGGTAGCGGATTTACGCGAGGAGCCGGTACCGACTACGTCACCGACGTAGGCAATCGGGAAACCTTGGCCGCGCATGGCTTCGATCTGCTTCATCGGGCCGGTTACGCCTTGCTCGTCCGGCACGATGCCGTCGCGGGCCATTTTCAGCATGGCCAGGGCGTGCAACGGGATATCTGGGCGCGACCAGGC
>DASUOY010000125.1:0-7088 GCA_036276395.1 Pseudomonas sp. | reverse complement strand
TCCTTGAAGCTCGGCTCCAGGGCCTCCTTAAAGCACACCGCCTTGGCGGCAATCACATGCATCAGCGGGCCGCCCTGGGCGCCGGGGAATACCGCGGCGTTAAGTTTCTTCTCGATCTCAGGGTTGGCCTTGGCCAGGTAGTAGGCAGTGGCCAGGCCGTGGCCGCCACCGCCGACGATGATCACGTCGTACACCGGCTTGGGCGTCGGGTTGCGCCACATGCGCTGCCAGTTTTCGTGGTGGCTGAACGCGTGCTTGATTAGGCCGAAGCCGGAATAACGTTGCATAGGGATACTCCTGGAATCTGTTCCCTTCTCCCCAGGGGAGAGGGGCTAGGGGTGAGGGCTGGCCGCGCCACCCTCACCCGCCCTTCGGGCACCCTCTCCCGGAAAGGAGAGGGAAAATCTGTTCAGCGATATACGGGATAGTCAGCACACAGACCGGCCGCCAGGGTGGCCACCTGCGCCTCGACATCGGCATCGCCGAGGTGGTCGAGCACATCGCAGATCCAGCCGGCCAGCTCGATGCTCTGGGCTTCTTTCAGGCCGCGGGTGGTGATGGCCGGGGTGCCGATACGCAGGCCCGAAGTAACGAACGGCGACTGCGGGTCGTTCGGCACGGCGTTCTTGTTTACCGTGATGCCGGTACGGCCCAGCGCGGCGTCGGCGTCTTTGCCGGTGATGCCCTGCTTGATCAGGCTGACCAGAAACAGGTGGTTGTCGGTGCCGCCGGAGACCACATCAAAGCCGCGTTCGATAAACACCTTGGCCATGGCCTTGGCGTTCTTGATCACCTGCGCCTGGTACTCCTTGAAGCTCGGCTCCAGGGCCTCCTTGAAGCACACCGCCTTGGCCGCGATCACGTGCATCAGCGGGCCGCCCTGGGCGCCGGGGAATACCGCGGCGTTAAGCTTCTTCTCGATCTCGGGGTTAGCCTTGGCCAGAATCAGGCCGCCGCGCGGGCCGCGCAGAGTCTTGTGGGTGGTGGTGGTGACCACATCGGCGAAGGGAATCGGGTTGGGGTACAGGCCGGCGGCGACCAGGCCGGCGACGTGGGCCATATCGACGAACAGCAGCGCGCCAACCTTGTCGGCAATGGCGCGAAAACGCGGGAAATCCAGGGTCTTCGAATAGGCGCTGAAGCCGGCGACTATCATCTTCGGCTTGTGCTCCACCGCCAGGCGCTCGACTTCGTCGTAGTCGATCAAGCCGGTGGTGGTGTCGATGCCGTACTGCACGGCGTTGTACAGCTTGCCCGAGGACGACACCTTGGCGCCGTGGGTCAGGTGGCCGCCGTGGGCCAGGCTCATGCCCAGGATGGTATCGCCGGCATTGATCAGCGCCAGGTACACCGCCGAGTTGGCCGAGGAACCGGAGTGCGGCTGGACGTTGGCGTAGTCGGCGCCGAACAGCTGCTTGGCGCGGTCGATGGCCAGCTGCTCGACCACGTCGACATGCTCGCAACCGCCGTAGTAACGCTTGCCCGGATAGCCTTCGGCGTACTTGTTGGTCAGGCCGCTGCCCTGGGCCTGCATCACCCGCTTGCTGCAATAGTTTTCCGAGGCGATCAGCTCGATATGATGCTCCTGACGGCTTTCCTCGGCGTTGATGGCGCGGAGCAATTCGTCGTCGTAGCCCTGAATCTGGTCGTGCTTGCTGAACATCGCTGATCTCCTGCGGCGCCTGGGTGCGGCACCTGTGTGTCGGTCGTGGGGACGGGTCCCAGTTGCAACCGATGGTATGACTCGCCCCGAACCATCAGATGCCTGGGGGCGCCACGGGAGAATGCGTTTGCGACATGCGCCTGTCGCTTATGCGCAGACGAGCGCCCCGGCCAAGCCAGGGGGCCGCCAGCGGCAAACAATCGACAGCAGACGGGCCCGACCGGCGCCAGGGCGCCGTGGGCAAAAAGAGCGGGCTGCGCAGGCGCAGCCGGGCGGATGGCACCGCGTCAGGGCCGCCAGGCAGCTGACGCGGCGCGTGGCGTGGCGTGGCGCTAATCCAGCTTGGCGTTGCACCGGCCGGACGATGCCACCAAGCGCTCCTGCATGGCCGCATCGGGCTGATCGCCCATGGCCTGCAGCTCGGCCTCGGTGAAGTCGGCGCTGACCTGCTGGGCGGCGCATTCGCAATAGGCCTGCAGCTTGGCCTGGCTATGCTGGACTTGCGCACTAGCGACACACTCCCGGGCGAACTCGGCCTTGGCGGCGGCCGGCCACTCGGCGGCAGTGACCGGCAGCACCAGCAGCACCGGGACAAAAAAGGCAAGTAGATGGCGATAGCTCATGCTGAACTCCTGTTCGGGCCAATAGGTCGGCAAATAATTGCCGAGACCCTGGTTGTGAGGCCGCCCGGCGCCACGAGTTCCTTTTATTTGCCCGACCGGGCCCAGCCAGCCGGGCAAATAGCGCCTGGAGTAAACAAGATGTCGCAGCAGCGGCGGCAGGCCGGGCGAGGCTGCGGCTAGAGTAAGGGCATGTGTCTAAATAGAAGGAACTAGCCATGCCCGACCTCTCGCAACAGTTCGCCAGCGACAACTATTCCGGCATCTGCCCGGAAGCCTGGGCCGCCATGGCCGAGGCCAATCACGGCCACGACCGCGCCTATGGCGACGACCAGTGGACGGTGCGCGCCGCCGACCATTTCCGCCGCCTGTTCGAAACCGACTGCGAAGTGTTCTTCGCCTTCAACGGCACCGCGGCCAACTCCCTGGCCCTGGCCGCCCTGTGCCAGAGCTATCACAGCGTGATCTGCTCGGAGACCGCCCACGTCGAAACCGACGAATGCGGCGCCCCGGAGTTCTTCTCCAACGGCTCCAAGCTGCTGCTGGCCAAGACCGAGAACGGCAAGCTGACCCCGGCGGCGATCCGCGAAATCGCCCTCAAACGCCAGGATATCCACTACCCCAAGCCGCGGGTGGTAACCCTGACCCAGGCCACCGAGGTCGGCACCGTGTATAGCCCCGAGGAAGTGCGCGCCATCAGCGCGACCTGCCACGAGCTGGGGCTCAACCTGCATATGGACGGCGCGCGCTTCTCCAACGCCTGCGCCTTTCTCGGCTGCAGCCCGGCCGAACTGACCTGGAAGGCCGGCGTCGATGTACTGTGTTTCGGCGGCACCAAGAACGGCATGGCGGTGGGCGAGGCCATCCTGTTCTTCAACAAGGCCCTGGCCGAGGACTTCGACTACCGCTGCAAGCAGGCCGGCCAGCTGGCCTCGAAGATGCGTTACCTGTCCGCCCCCTGGGTCGGTATCCTGCAGGACGGCGCCTGGCTGCGTTACGCCAACCACGCCAACCACTGCGCGCGCCTGCTCGCCGAACTGGTCGCGGATATCCCGGGGGTCAGCCTGATGTTCCCGGTACAGGCCAACGGGGTGTTTCTGCAGATGTCCGAGGCCGCCCTGGAAATCCTGCGCGGCCAGGGCTGGCGCTTCTACACCTTTATTGGCGCCGGCGGCGCGCGCTTTATGTGCTCCTGGGATACCGAAGAGGCGCGGGTGCGTCAGCTGGCGGAAGATATCCGCACGGCGATGCAGGCCGCCTAAGGTCGCAGCCCAGCCTTGCAGCTCGTCCGGCCGCACCCACAGGCCGGGCGACTGCGGCTACTCTGTGGGTACTTGCACAGCCTTGGCGCAATCGAGCAATGGGAGCACGCCGATGGACACTAAAGACAGCCTCGAATTCAGCCTGGCCGACCTCAGCCTGGAAGAGCTGAGCCTCGAACCCCAGGAAGAAGCCAACGACAAACCGGCACCGGGCAAGCCCAAGGCCCAGTTCAAGATCGACACCCGCGGCAAGAGCGAACGCCGCCTCAATGGCGACAGGCGCAAGGAGATCCGCTTCGAGGTGGACAGGCGCAAGGCCGACGACCGCCGCGCCGGCCCCAAGCCCTGGGCCCTGGGTACCGATATCTAGGCCCTCGCCTTAGCCTGCTCCCCTGCCTCCAACCCCCACCGCTTGGCGCGCTAGCCTGCCTGCGTAGGGTGCGCCATGCGCACCAAGGATCGCTGCGCGCGGCGCACCCTACAGCGCACCGGATAACGCTATAGCCGCAATAAACCCTGACCCAGATCAAGCTGGCCCCCGGCCAGGCGCCGAAGATAAAACTCAAGCGCTCGGCAGCTGACGCTTTTGCCGTCGACAGAGGGCCACAGAGCATGCAAAGCAATCAGGCGATCTACCAACAAGCGCTGGAGCAACTGCAGCACCTGATCGACACAGCCGCCGCGCGCGGTGTGGCGGAGCCGCATACGGCGGCGCTGGCCACCGCGGATGCCCAGGCCCGGCCATCGGTGCGCACCGTCTATATAGTCGCGGTGGAGGAAGACGGACTGCTGTTCTTCGCCAACCTGCAGAGCGGCAAAGGCCAGCAACTGCTGGATAACCCACGCGCCGGGCTGTGCTTCTTCTGGCCGGATATTCAGGAGCAGGTGATAGTCGAAGGCGAGGTGGTCTTGCAGTCCGCCGCCACCTCGGACAGCTACTGGCGCCGCCGCGCGCGGGAGGCGCAACTGGGCGCCTGGGTATCGCGCCAGGGCACGCCGGCACCGGAGAAGGACGCACTGCGCCAGCAGGCGCGCCAACTCGAACAGACCCTGGGCTTCGAACCGCTGCAGCGCAGCGCGCTGTGGCACGCCTTCCGGATAAAACCCGACCGCATCGAGTTCTGGCCCTCAGGCTGGCAGCGCATGCGCGAGCGGGTTCGCTACAGCCAGAACAGCGACGGCCAGTGGTCGCGACAGAGCCTCAACCCCTAGCTGAGCAGCCCGCTCCGCCGTCCCGCCGACGCCTGCCTATACTGCAAACACCCAGCGTGCGGAGGACCCCATGGCCAGCTACTCGGTCGAGAATATTCGCACTGTGGCTCTGCTCGGCCACGGCGACAGCGGCAAGACCACCCTGGCCGAGGCGCTGCTGCAGCGCAGCGGCGCCATCCCGGTGATGGGCACCCTGGAGCGCGGCGATACGGTCTGCGACTTCGACCCCATGGAGCGTGAATACCGCCACTCCCTGGCCGCGGCGCTGGTGCATTGCAGCTACGCCGGCGCCGAGATCAACCTGATCGACACCCCCGGCTTCCCCGACTTTATCGGCCATGCCATTCCCGCCCTGGCCGCGGTGGAAACCGCCCTGATAGTGGTCAACGCCCAGACCGGTATCGAGCTGACCACCCAGCGCATGATGCAGGCGGCGGGCGAGCGCGGCCTGTGCCGGATGCTGCTGGTGAACAAGATAGATGCCGAGCGGGTCGACCTGCCGGCGCTGCTCGCCAACCTGCGCGAGGCCTTCGGCAAGGAGGTGCTGCCGCTCAACCTGCCGAGCGCCGGCGCCACCCGGGTGGTCGACTGCTTCTTCAACCCGGCCGGCGAGGCGGATTTCTCCTCGGTGGCCGAGGCGCACCAGGCTCTGGTGGACCAGGTGGTGGAGGTCGATGAAGAGTTGATGGCACGCTACCTGGAACAAGGCGAGATCAGCCCGCAGGAACTGCACGCGCCCTTCGAGCGGGCGCTGCGCGAGGGTCACCTGATCCCCCTGTGCTTCGTCTCGGGGCGCAGCGGCGCCGGGGTGGGCGAGCTGCTGGAGATACTCGCGCGACTGGCGCCCAACCCCCGGGAAGGCAACCCGCCGCTGTTCTTCAAGGGCGCAGGCGCGGCGGCCAAGCCGTTCCGCTCGGTGCCCGACCCGGCGCAGCACGTGCTGGCCCACGTGTTCAAGGTGGTGATGGACCCCTTCGTCGGCAAGCTCGGCATCTTCCGCGTGCACCAGGGCACGCTGCAGCGCGACATGCAGCTGTTTATCGGCGAGGGCAAGAAACCCTTCAAGGTCGGCCACCTGCTGCGCGTGCAGGGCAAGCGCTACGACGAGGTGAGCCGGCTGATTCCCGGCGACTTCGGCGCCATCAGCAAGGTCGACGAGCTGGAGTTCGACGCCGTGCTGCACGACTCCCACGACGAGGACAGCATCCAGCTCAAGCCGCTGGTCTTCCCCGCGCCCATGCAGGGGCTGGCCATAGAGGCCAAGCGCCGCGGCGACGAACAGCGGATCTCCGAGGTGCTGCACCGCCTGCTGATCGAAGACCCCTGCGTCAAGCTCGATTACCAGGCCAGCACCCAGGAGACCGTGCTGCGCGGCATGGGCGAGCTGCACCTGCGCTACCTGCTCGATCGCCTGGCCGGCACCTACAAGCTGGAGGTGCAGACCAAGCCGCCGCGGGTGCCCTACCGCGAAACCATCACCCATGCGGCCGAGGGCCACAGCCGGCACAAGAAGCAGACCGGCGGCGCCGGCCAGTTCGGCGAGGTGTTCCTGCGCGTGGAGCCGCTGCCGCGTGGCAGCGGCTTCGAGTTCGTCGACGCGGTGAAAGGCGGGGTGATCCCCGGGCCCTTTATTCCCTCGGTGGAAAAGGGTGTGCGTTCGATGCTGGCCACCGGGCCCCTGGCCGGCTTTCCGGTGGAAGACGTGAAGGTCACGCTCTACGACGGCAAGAGCCACTCGGTGGACTCCAAGGACATCGCCTTTCAGGCCGCCGGACGCAAGGCCATGCTGGACGCCCTGCGGGCGGGCGGCGGCATAGTGCTGGAGCCTATAGTCGCGATCGAAATCAGCAGCCCCGAGGCCAAGCTCGGCGACATCACCACCGATTTGATCGGCCGCCGCGGCCAGGTGCTCGGCACCGAAACCCTGTCGCAGGGCATGGCGCTGATCCGTGGCCAAGTGCCGCTGGGCGAGCTGGACGGCTATGGCGGCCGCCTCAAGTCGATCACCGCCGGCCAGGGCGCCTACAACCTGCTGCTGAGCCACTACAGCCCGGTTCCGCAGGAGCTGCAGCAGCGCCTGGCCAGCGGCTATAAAGCGGTGCAGGAAGAGGATTAACCGGCGGTACGACACGGCCTGTTAAGCGCCAGCCCTAGAACCTGTTTACGATCTCGCGAGCTAGAGCCAGACAAGCCGAGGACGCGCAGTGTACGAGTTGTACATGAGCATCCGAGGCTGTTTTTAACGCCGGATGGCCGACGCGCAGCAGATCGTAAGCTGGTTCTTAGCCCAGTAGACCTTCGCTCTGCATGGCCTTCTGCACCGCCGGCCGC
>DASUOY010000124.1:0-26461 GCA_036276395.1 Pseudomonas sp. | reverse complement strand
GTAACCCACCAAGAGTCCAACTGGCGGCATGGGTATCGCTGCGCTCAACCCATCCTACAAACTTAGCCGCCTGTGACGGTGGGGAAAAACGCCACTTCATCGCCGGCTGTCAGCGGCTCATCCAGGCTGCAGAGTTCCTGATTGCGCGCGCACATCAGGTTCTGCTCGGCCAGCACATCCCACACCCCGCCGCGACTCAGCAGGTGCTGGCGCAGCTGGTCGAGGCTGGTGAACTCGCCACTCAACTGCTCGCCATCCAGGCCCAGGGCCTCGCGGTAACGGGCGAAATACTGCACGCGGATCATGCTTCTTCCCCAGCTACAAAGTGTCCACTCTTACCGCCGACCTTCTCCAGCAGGCGCACGCTTTCGATCACCATGCCGCGGTCCACCGCCTTGCACATGTCATAGATGGTCAGTGCGGCGACACTGGCGGCGGTCAGGGCTTCCATTTCCACCCCGGTCTGCCCGGTCAGCTTGCAGCGCGCGGTGATGCGCACGGCGTCCAAGCCCTCGGGCGTCAGCTCGACCTTGACGCTGGTCAGCATCAAGGGGTGGCACAGCGGAATCAGGTCACTGGTCTTCTTCGCCGCCTGGATGCCGGCAATGCGCGCCACGGCGAACACGTCGCCCTTGGGGTGGTCGCCCTGGGCGATCATCTGCAGGGTTTGCGGGCGCATGCGCACCAGGGCTTCGGCCACGGCTTCACGGACGGTCAGGGCTTTGTCGCTGACGTCGACCATATTGGCGCGACCTTGGGAATCGAGATGGGTTAACACGGGCAGGCTCCAGGCGGGTATCGGCCGATTGTAAACCCAGGGGTCAAGTTTCGGCACCTGTGAATGCCCAGGGATTCAGACGAGAGGTTATGTACGCGGGTTCACACCCGGCCCTGCAGCCGTAACAGCCTGCAGGGCGAGCGAGGTGGCGGGACGTTACATATGGGTTTCGGCGTACTCGGCGAGGATCGAGCGCGGCACCCCTTGCAGGGTGATATGCACACCGTGGGCGAAGTCCTTGAAGCGCTCGGTGAGGTAGGTCAGGCCGGAGCTGGGCGCCGACAGATAAGGGGTATCGATCTGCGCCAGGTTACCCAGGCACACCACCTTGGAGCCGGTGCCGGCGCGGGTGATGATGGTTTTCATCTGGTGCGGGGTAAGGTTCTGGCATTCGTCGATCAGGATCAGGCTCTGCTGGAAGCTGCGCCCGCGGATGTAGTTGAGGGATTTGAACTGCAGCGGCACCTTTTGCAGGATGTAGTCGACGCTGCCGTGGGTGTTCTCGTCGTCCATATGCAGGGCTTCGAGGTTGTCGGTGATGGCGCCGAGCCAGGGTTCCATCTTCTCCGCCTCGGTGCCGGGCAGAAAGCCGATCTCCTGATCCAGGCCCTGCACGCTGCGGGTGGCGATGATGCGCCGGTAACGCTTGGTGACCATGGTCTGTTCGATGGCCGCCGCCAGGGCCAGGATGGTCTTGCCCGAGCCGGCGGCGCCGGACAGGTTGACCAGGTGGATATCCGGGTCGAGCAGCGCGTACAGCGCCAGCGACTGGTACACATCACGCGGACGCAGGCCCCAGGCCTCCTGGTGCATCAAGGGTTCCTGATGCAGGTCGAGGATGATCAGCTCGCCCTCCTGAATGCCCTTGATCCAGCCGACAAAGCCCTGCTCGTCGATGATGAACTCGTTGACGTGCACCGCCGGCAGGTTGTCGATCAGCTGCACGCGGTGCCAGGTGCGGCCGTGGTCCTGACGGGTTTCCACCTTGCTCACACGGTCCCAGAAGGAGCCGTCCATATTGTGGTAGCCCTGGGACAGCAGGGACACGTCGTCGACCAGCTGGTCGGTGTGGTAGTCCTCCGAGTCGATGCCACAGGCGCGCGCCTTCAGGCGCATATTGATGTCCTTGGTCACCAGCACCACGGACATCCCCGGCCGGCGCGTTTTCAGCTCCACCAGCTGGTTGATGATCTTGTTGTCGTTGAGGTCTTCGGGCAGCCAGGTGATGGGCGAGGCGCTCTTGCTCATCAGGATCGAGAGAAAGCCGCAGGGCCCGCTCTTTTCACGCTGGATCGGTACGCCATGCTCCACTTCTTCCGGTGTCGCGACCCCGAGTATCTTGTCGATCAGACGGATGGCCTGACGGCATTCGACCGCCACGCCCTGCTTGCCGGTCTTCAGCTTGTCCAGCTCTTCGAGCACCGTCATCGGGATGGCGACGTGGTGCTCCTGAAAATTCAGCAAGGCGTTGGGATCGTGGATCAAGACATTGGTGTCGAGGGCGTACAGGGTTGGAGCAGTGGGCTTGGAACGTCCGTGGTCATCCATACTCGGTCACCTTCTTGTAGTAGCCATGCGACGCAACGGCGGTGCTGCGCCACGGGGGGCCGCCGACATCTCAGATAGGCAGGCTGAGAAGGTGCAAGCAAGGTGAGGGCCAAGGGTCGCCACCTGTCTGCAGGGTTCGGCGGTCTTGTCTTTTTAATACTCCAAAACAGATGACAGACAAACTCTTTTTAAGCGTTCAGCGCTTTATTTTTCCCGAGCCCAAATAGCGCTTGGCGGCCAGTGCACAGGTGGGTAAAGTCGGAAGTCCCATCGGCGTTAGCGCCAGCACAAAATCCGCTTTTATTCCCACCCCGCCGCTCCTGCACCCACACAGCGATTGACCTCCACGGTCACATGCACCAGCTCCGCAATCCCCGCCAGCCGCGCCTTGTAGCGATCCGCCGAGGCCTCGCCGTGGGTCACCAGGCTGACGATGCAGGCAAACTGCGCCCGGCCGACGCGCCACAGATGCAAATCCGCCAGTTCGGTGTCCGCCTCCTGCGCCAGGGCGGTGCGCACCCGCTCGACAATGGGGCTGTCCATCTCCCGATCCAGCAGCACCTTGGCAGTCTCGATCAGCAGGCCCTTGGCCCACACCGCGATAATCAGCGCGCCAATCACGCCCATCAGCGGGTCGAGCCACGCCCAACCAAATAGCAGGCCACCGAGCAGCGCCACGATGGCGGCCACCGAGGTCAGGGCATCGGCCAGCACATGGATAAAGGCGGCGTGGCGATTGAGGTCCTTGCCCGCCGCCGCGCCAGGCTTGTGCTCGTGCTTGTGGTCATGGCCGTGATCGTGATCGTGATCGTGATCGTGATCGCCGTGAGCATGGGCGCCGGCGTGGCCATGAGCATGACCGTGATCATGGCTATCGCGCAGCAGCCAGGCCGACGCCAGGTTGACCAGCAGGCCGACCACCGCCACCCACAGCGCCAGATCGAAGGCGATGGCCCGGGGTTGCCACAACCGCCATAGCGACTCGAAGGCCAGCGTGGCCACCACCACCAACAGCAGCAGGGAACTGGCGAAACCGGCCAGCACCTCGATCTTCCAGGTACCGAAGGCGAAACGTGGGTCCCGGGCATAGCGCCGCGCCAGCAGATAGGCCAGAGCGGTCAGGCCGATGGCGAGCATATGCGAGGCCATATGCCAACCATCGGCCAGCAGCGCCATGGAGTTGAACGCATAGCCGGCGCCTATCTCCACCAGCATGGTCACCCCGGTCAGCGCCGCCACCTGCCAGGCCTGGCGTTCGGCGCTGGTTTCCAGCGGGCGGTAATCGTGCGACGGCTCCCAGCGGGAATGGTTGCAGGTGGTCATAACAGCTCCTCAAGAGTTCGACCTGGGCAGACTACAACCCCGGGGCGGCCCTCCGGTCAAGCGATCTGCAACCGCACCGGTGCCGCTGTTAGAATCGCCGCAGACTTTAGGAGTAGATCTATGTTGATGGTGATTTCCCCGGCCAAGACCCTCGATTACGAGACCCCGCCCGCGACCTCGCGCTACACCCAGCCCGAGCACCTGGCCCATGCCCAGGACCTGATCAACCAGTTGCGTGACCTCAGCCCGGCGCAGATCGCCGAGCTGATGCACCTGTCGGACAAGCTGGCCGGGCTGAATGCCGCACGCTTTGGCAGCTGGACGCCCACGTTCACCCCGGACAACGCCAAGCAGGCGCTGCTGGCGTTCAAGGGCGATGTCTATACCGGGCTCAACGCCGAGGATTTCAGCGAGGCCGACTTCGACTTCGCCCAGCCCCACCTGCGCATGCTCTCCGGCCTGTATGGCGTGCTGCGCCCCCTCGACCTGATGCAGCCCTACCGCCTGGAAATGGGCACCAAGCTGGCCAACCCGCGCGGCAAGGACCTCTATGCCTTCTGGGGCGAGCGCATCAGTGGCTGGCTCAATGAGGCCCTGGCCGCCCAGGGCGATGAGGTGCTGCTCAACCTGGCCTCCACCGAATATTTCGGCGCGGTCAAGCGCAAGGCCCTCAACGCGCGGGTGATCGACACCGAGTTCAAGGACCTGAAAAACGGCCAGTACAAGATCATCAGCTTCTACGCGAAAAAAGCCCGCGGCCTGATGGCCCGCTACGTGATCAAGGAGCGGCTGCAAAACCCGGAAGGCCTCAAGGATTTCACCGACCAGGGCTACGCCTATTCCAGCGCCCAATCCAGTGCGGACAAACTGGTATTTCTGCGCGACCACGCCGACGAGCAGTAGTGCACCACGGCGGATTGCGCATTATTTATTTTCGCACCACTGCTTATTGACGCCAATTAATTATCTCGATTATTCGACGCTCTATTAATTGGCTACCCGCCTGATATCGTTCAACTTTCCAATCAATCCCCGCCGCGCAACTATCCGCCATTTCCGCTTTTAGCGCCGACGCGGCACTAATGGCCATCTGCCTTATTTATGGGCACGCCGAATAATTATTCAAAAAGTTCGGCGCCAGCCGGAACTATAAGAAAGCCGGCGCACTCAGACCCGATGTAACAGATTTCTTCACCGCCTCAGCGGCGTGAAGAACAGCCGCAATTAAAGCAGCAGATAAGTATCTGCGTGGCTGCGCTTAAACCAGCAACAGTCTTATGCCACTTGAAAGAGCAGGTCAGCTAGACGCAATAACCCGGCAAAGCAGCGAGCCAGAGCCTGCAAGGCGATCAGCCAAATATAAAAGGGCAAGCCGTATATAAGCCTCACTCTGCACCTTTAATTAGTGCCCGGTTTTTTATGCCCGAAATAATGCATTCGTGCATTTTGCAATGCGCCCAACAATGGCAGTGGCCTAGCGCCACGCCTCAATTGCGTAATACATGGACGAGGTAAGTGCGATGCGAATCAGTATTTTTGGTTTAGGCTATGTCGGTGCTGTTTGCGCAGGTTGCTTGTCAGCTCGGGGCCATGATGTTATTGGCGTGGATATTTCTTCTACCAAGATAGACCTAATTAACAATGGCAAGTCGCCTATTGTTGAACCTGGCCTGGAAGAATTGCTGCAACAGGGTAAAACCACGGGGCGCCTGCGTGGCACCACCGATGTCGGCGCGGCCGTACGCAACAGCGAAGTGTCGTTTATCTGCGTCGGCACGCCGAGCAAAAAGAACGGCGATCTGGAACTGGACTACATCGAGGGCGTATGCCGCGAGATCGGCCTGGCCATCCGCGACAAGAGCGCCCGGCATACCGTGGTGGTACGCAGCACCGTGCTGCCGGGCACGGTAAAGAACGTGGTGATCCCGATTCTGGAAGACTACTCAGGCAAGAAAGCCGGGGTCGATTTCGGCGTGGCGGTGAACCCCGAGTTCCTGCGTGAGAGCACCGCGATCAAGGACTACGATTTCCCGCCCATGACGGTGATCGGCGAACTGGACACCGCCTCCGGCGACCTGCTGGAAAGCATCTACAGCGAACTCGACGCGCCGGTTATCCGCAAGGCCATCGATGTCGCCGAGATGATCAAGTACACCTGCAACGTCTGGCACGCGGCCAAGGTCACCTTCGCCAACGAGATCGGCAATATCTCCAAGGCCGTGGGTGTAGACGGTCGCGAAGTGATGGACGTGATCTGCCAGGACCACAAGCTCAACCTGTCCCGCTACTACATGAAGCCCGGCTTCGCCTTCGGCGGCTCCTGCCTGCCGAAAGACGTGCGCGCCCTGTCCTACCGCGCCAGCTCCCTGGACGTCGAGGCGCCGCTGATCGGCTCGCTGATGCGCAGCAACATGGTGCAGGTGCAGAACGCCTTCGACATCATCGCCGGCTACGAAAAACGCAAGGTCGCCCTGCTCGGCCTGAGCTTCAAGGCCGGCACCGATGACCTGCGCGAAAGCCCCCTGGTGGAACTGGCCGAGATGCTGATCGGCAAGGGCTATGAGCTGAGCATCTTCGACCGCAACGTCGAATATGCGCGGGTCTACGGCGCCAACAAGGACTACATCGAATCGAAGATCCCCCACGTGTCCTCGCTGCTCAATAGCGACTTCGACGCGGTAGTCGCCAACGCCGAGATCATCGTGCTGGGCAACGGCGACGAACACTTCGCCGCCCTCGCCCAGCACGCCCTGGACGGCAAGCAGGTGGTGGACCTGGTGGGCTTTATGCCGACGGTTTCCCGCGCCGGTGCCGAAGGCATCTGCTGGTAACCCAGAGGTCGTAACCACGGTTGCAGCAGCCCCTGGGCGCAGCGGCACAAGCCCCGCGCCGCGCCCAGGCGCTAACCCGTACATCTGATATGGACATACACATGGATAAGCTCAAGGCGAGCCTCAGCCAGGCCAGCGGCTGGCTGTTATACCTGACGGTGCTGATGGCACTGGCACTGGCGCTCCCCAGGACGGTCTTCACCCCGGAGTCGCGCGACTTTATCCTGCTGATCGGCGCGGTGGGCATCTGGCGTTACTCCATGGGGGCGCTGCACTTCCTGCGCGGCGTGCTGTTTCTCTATGTGGTGTTCCCCCACTACCGGCGCCAGGTCAACAAACTCGGCAGCGCGGCCGACCCTTCCCACGTCTACCTGCTGGTCACCAGCTTTCGCATCGATGCGCTGACCACCGCCCAGGTCTATCGCTCGGTGATCGAGGAAGCCAGCAACTGCGGCTACCCCTGCACCGTGGTCTGCTCCATCGTCGAGTTGTCCGACGAGTTGCTGATCAAGAATCTCTGGGGCCGGATCAACCCGCCGGCCCAGGTCAAACTGGATTTCGTGCGCATCCCCGGCACCGGCAAGCGCGACGGCCTGGCTCACGGTTTCCGCGCCATTTCCCGGCACCTGCCGGATGATCGCGCGGTGGTCGCGGTGGTCGACGGCGACACCGTATTGAGCCCCGGCGTGGTGCGCAAGACGGCGCCCTTCTTCCTGCTCTTCAACAACCTCGGCGGCCTTACCACCAACGAGTTCTGCGAAGTGCGCGGCAGCTACATCATGAGCGAGTGGCACAAGCTGCGCTTCGCCCAGCGCCATATCAACATGAGCTCGATGGCCTTGAACAAGCGCGTGCTGACCCTGACCGGGCGCATGTCGGTGTTCCGCGCCAAGGTGATCACCGACCCGGGCTTTATCGCCGACGTGGAAAGCGACCAGTTGCAGCACTGGCGCCTGGGCAACTTCAAGTTCCTCACCGGCGACGACAAATCCAGCTGGTTCAGCCTGATGCGCCTGGGCTACGACACCTTCTATGTGCCGGATGCGGCGATCAACACGGTCGAGCACCCGCCCGAGAAGAGCTTTATCAAGGCCAGCCGCACCCTGATGTTCCGCTGGTACGGCAACAACCTGCGGCAGAACGCCAGGGCCCTGAGCCTGGGCCCCAATCGCCTGGGCTGGTTCACCAGCCTGGTGCTGTTCGACCAGCGCATCTCCATGTGGACCAGCCTGCTCGGCCCCTGCGTGGCGCTGATCGCCACCATCAAGTACGGCTTCGCCTACATGCTGCTGTACATCGTCTGGATCGGCCTGACCCGCCTGGTGCTGACCCTGCTCCTGCTGGCCTCCGGGCACAGCGTGGGCCCGGCCTACCCGCTGATTCTCTATTACAACCAGATAGTCGGCGCGCTGGTGAAGGTCTACGTGTTCTTCCGCCTCGACCGACAGTCCTGGACCCGACAAAAAACCAAACTCAACCGCGATCTGGCGAGCTTTCAGGGCTGGTTCAACACCTGGTCGTCACGATCCATGACCTTCTCTGCCGCAAGCGTTTTTGTAGCTGCCTTGATCTGGGTGGTGTGAATGCCGCGCCAGTGGCCTTGCCCCGCGTTACCGCCCTATTTGGCCATTAATTATGAAAGGAAGAAATTATGAGCGCAGTGATCAACCCCGTCAGCGGCATCAACAGCGGCACCAACAGCACGAGCAACAACAGCAACGTGGTGCATGAGTCCGAAGCCCAGCGCCAGTTCGCCCGGCTCAAGCTGCCGGCGAAAATCCGCTTCCTCAACGCCGAAGGCAAAGCCGTGGAGGCGGCGCTGCTGGATCTCTCCGCCGGCGGTTTCAGCCTCGAGGCCAAGCCTGGCGTGCTGGCCGAGGGCAAGCACTACAGCGGCAAGCTGCTGTTCGATGTCGACGGCATCGGCTTTTCCATGGCGGTCAGCTTCCAGGTGCGCTCGCTGAACGGCAACCGCGTCGGCTGCGAATTCCACAACCTGCGCCCCCGCGAAGTCTCGGCGCTGCGCCATATCATCACCGGCTTTATGAGCGGTGAACTGATCAATGTCGGCGACCTGCTCAACACCCTGCAGCGGGAAAACTTCACCAAGGCGCGCAGCCAAAGGGTCGAAGGCGGCGGTGGCCTGTTCTCGCGGATCAAAGCCGTCAGCATCAGTCTGCTGGTGTTCCTGATTGGACTGGCGGCCTGCGGCTACGTGCTCTACCAGCTGTACGACATCTATTTCATCACCCATGCCGACTCGGCCCAGGTCAGCACCCTCGGCCAGCCGGTGTCGATGCCGCGCGAAGGCACCCTGCAGAGCCTGGTGGAAGTCGGCGCCGTGGTGAGCAAGGGCGCGCCCATCGCCACCTACTCGGCGAGCATGCTCGATGCGCTGAAGAACGTGCTGCCGGAAAGCGAGATGACCACGGAAAACCTCGAGCGGCTGTTCAGCAAGAGCGTCCAGGGCACCCTGACCAGCCCCTGCGATTGCCAGGTGGTGGCGCAACTGGTGGGTGACGGCCAGCTGGCCAGCAAGGGCACCGCGGTGTTCACCCTGGCGCCGCTGGACAGCGTCGCCAGTGTCGAGGCGCGCTTCCCCTACCGCACCTTCGATGAACTGCAGCCGGGCACCGAGGTGACCTTTCTGGTCGGCGGCGAACACAGCCCACGCAGCGGCACCATCAGCAGCATGGTGTTGCAGGATGGCGGCCTGGCCTCGGATATCCGGGTGATCATCACCCCCACCCTGCCCCTGGACATCACCCTGTCCAAACGCCCGGTGGATGTACGCATCCAGCCCCTGGGCGGGCTGTGGACCCGCACCACCATGGCGATCGGCAAATGAAGCGCGCGGCCTTAACCGGCCCCCTGCTCGCCCCGCTGTTTGGCTTGAGCTTGCTGAGCGGTTGCGCCGGCAGCCTGCCCGATCTGGAGCTGGCCAAGCAGGCCAAGGCCGGCGGCGACCTTAGCGCGGCGGAGGCGAACTTCCGCCCGCTCGCCGAGCTGGGTTATGTCGAGGCGCAGATCGGCCTGGCCGATGTGCTGATCCGCAGCGCATCGGTACAGCAACAGGCCCGGGGCGAGGAGCTCTATCGCCAGGCTCTGGGGCAGTCGCCGCTGGCCGCGCCACGCCTGGGCAAATGGCTGGCCGGCAAGGAGCACAGCAGCGCCAAGGAACGCGCCGAGGCCACCCGCCTGCTGCGCCAGGCCATCAGCGATGGCGACTACAGCGCGCTGCTGCCCTGGGTGCGCGTGCAGCTGCAAGACCCGCAGCAGCTCGGTAGCCCTGCGCTGGAGCAACAACTGACCCAGTGGCAAAGCCAGGGCATGCTCGAGGCGCAGCTGGGCAAGATCCTGCTGTACCGCGCCCGCGGCGACTACGACCAGCACCTCGACGAAATCCAGGCCACCTGCGAGCAGTGGCTGGCCGAGGTCAGCCAGTGCTATGTCGAGCTGGCCGGCATCTATCAGCTGCAGGGCGACCAGGCCAAACAGCAGCAGCTGCGCGAACGCCTGCTGGCCGACTACCAGGCCGCCCGCGTGCCGCCCGAGCGCATCCAGGCGGTAGCCAAGGTGCTGGCCGACAACAGCCTGGGGCAACCCGACCCGGACCAGGCCAAGGCGCTGTACCTGAGCATCACCGCGGTCTACCCGGACGCCTGGCACAGCCTCGGCGAATTGCTCCTGCGCTACCCCGAGCAGGGCGATAACGACGCGCTGCGCGGCTACCTGGAACAAGGCGTGGACGCCGGCTCGACGCGTGCGGCCCTGCTCCTGGGGCAACTGCTGGTCAAGGGCCGCACGCTGCCCGCCGACCCGCAGGCCGGCGAGCGTTACCTGCTGCAGGCCGCGGTGGCGCAACCCAAGGCCCACTACGCCCTCGGCAAGCTGTACAGCAGTGGCCAGCTCGGTGAAGTCGAGGCGCAAAAAGCCCTGCAACACCTGCTGATCGCCGCCCGCGGCGGTGACGCCATGGCCGACCTGGGCCTGGCGCAACTGTTCGGTGATGGCCGCGCCATCATGATCAACCGCATCTACGCCTACAGCTTCGCCCTGCTCGCCCAACAACACGGCCTGGCTTACGGCCAGGTGCTGGTGGAACGCTTCGCCAGCCAACTGCAACCGGCCGAACAGCAGCAGGCGCGCGCCTTGCTCGCCCGCGAGCTGGAAGCCCGCGGCGAGCAACCGCTCAGCCTTACCCAAGCAGCAGTACCGAGGCAGAAAACGCTATGACCCCGAACAATCAATCCCGAGCCTTATTGATTTTCGCCGCCGGCCTGTTCGGCAGCCCGGCGCTCCTGGCCGCACCACTGCCGCCCGGGTTGTCCTATGGCGCCAACCTGAAACTCACCGCCCAGGCCCTGGATGACCAGGACCTGGGTACCCGCGACGGCGGCGACTTCAATGGCGCCGGTATCAGCGTGCGGCCCTGGGTCTATGGCCTGAACGGCAGCTGGAGCGCCTACCTGCTGGGCGAGGCGTTTCTTGCAACAGATGTGATCGAATCCAACCCCAGCGAATCCACCACCTTCGACCCCAACGATGCGCGCACCCGCGACGACAAGTTCCTCGCCCTGCACGAATTCTGGGTCGACTACCGCGGCCTTACCGCCTACCCCGGCGAGTCCTTGCGCCTGGGCCGGCAGAAACTGCGCAGCGCCGACGGCCTGTGGTGGGACAGCAATATCGAGGCGCTGCGCTGGAACTTCGACACCACCCTGCTGACCGCCCATGCCGGCGTCGCCGAGCGCTTCAGCGACTACCGCAGCGACCTCGACGACCTCGCGCCCCAGGACGAAGACCGCCTGCACCTGCTGGCCGATATCAACTACCAGTGGCGCCCGGGGCATTGGGCCGGGCTGAAGCTGCATCACAGCGATGACAGCGGCAACCTGGCCACTACCGGCGAGCAGCTCGACCTGCTGAGCAAGACCTACAGCGGCAAGCTGACCTGGCTCGGCGCCGAACTCAACGGCGACTTCTACAGTTCCCGCCCACGCGCGCCGCTGAGCTACTGGGCCAGCGCCACCTGGCTCACGGGTGAAATCGACAGCCTGCGCAGCGCCACTGTGGGCGATCAGCGCCTGGTGGTCGGCCAGGACAGCCAGGACCTCGACGCCTGGGCCGTCGACCTCGGCCTGCGCTGGAATATCGATGAACACTGGCGCGTCGGCAGCACCTACAGCCGCACCAGCGGCGGCGTCAGCAGCAATGGCAGCGACTCCAGGCAATTTATCCAGACCGACCTGCAGAGCAACCGCGCCACCTTTACCGGCACCAACTCCGGTCTCAACCGCTTCGGCGAGGCCTATCGCGGCGAGCTGAACAACCTGCAGGCGGTCAGCCTGTTCGCCGGCTTGATAGTCGACGAGAACTACGACGCCAGCCTGGTCTACCACCGCTTCTGGCGCGTGGACGCCGATCAGGCCAGCGCCAACGGCCTGCAGGCCGACCTGCTGCCCGGGGAAAAATACCTCGGCCAGGAAGTCGACCTGGTACTCACCCGCTACTTCAACCAGGGCCAGATGCCCGCCCAGTTGGGCTGGCTGGGCGCCAAGTCGGCGCTGGTGCGTTTTCGCGGCGGGCTGTTCTTCCCCGGCGATGCCTTCGCCAGCCATAGCGATTCGAGCATGTACCGCGCCGTCGTCGATTTCGTGTGGCGCTACTGAACGGCATGAAGCGGACTCTGGAGGTGCACGGCATGTTTGCATACAGCGCGAGAACCGCCCTCGGCCTGACGCTGCTGCTCAGCCTGGGCTGCCCACTGGCGGCCCAGGCCGGCGCCACGGCCAAGGCACCGCCCCACGCCGCCCCCGCACCAGCGCTCCAACCGCTGGCGCAGAACTATGAGGTGTCCAGCACGCCGGTGGCCGAGCTGCAGCGCACACGTCCGCCGCTGCCGGACCTGACGCCCTACAGCGCCGCCGCGGTGGCGGCGAAAATCCAGCACAGCCCGCCCGCCAAGGCGGTGATGCGGCGCATGCTGGGCCTGGCGCAACTGCACGAATTCACCGGCAGCGATGAACGCCTGCGCCAGTGGGTGCGCCGCCAGGGCGAGATGCCCCAGGTCATAGTGATTGAAGGCGGCTATATGACCCCCGCCGAGCTGGCGCGCCAGCTGCCGGCCAAATATTTCGAGCAGACCGCGCCCGGGGTGTTCCTGGCGCGGCGGCCGATCCTGGTGGCCCAGGGCGCCACCCTGCATATCGACAAGCAGACCAAGGAGCTGCGCCTGTCCAGCGACCACGGCGCCTTTCTGATCAACGACGGCAAGCTGTTTATCACCGATTCGCGCCTGAGCGCCTGGCGCGAGCAGGGCAACCACCAGGACTGGTACAGCAAGAAGGCGCAGTTTCGCCCCTTCCTCAATTCCTGGGGCGGCACCGAGACCTACATAGTCAACAGCGTGATTGCCAGCCTCGGCTACACCGCGAGCAAGTCCTACGGGGTGTCCATCTCGCAATACAGCCCGGCCATGCACAAGCGCATGCAGCGCGGCAAACCCACCGGCTGGTTGATCAACTCGATGTTCGACGACATGTGGTACGGCTTCTACTGCTACGAGGCCGATGACGTGGTGCTCAAGGACAATGTCTTTCGCAACAACATCGTCTACGGCATCGACCCCCACGACCGCTCGCACCGCCTGATCATCGCCGGCAACACCGTCTACGGCACGGTGCAGAAGCACGGCATCATCATCTCGCGCGAGGTCAACGACAGCTGGATCTTCAACAACCGCTCCTACGAGAACCAGCTGTCGGGCATCGTTATCGACCGCGACAGCCGCCGCAACCTGATCGCCCACAACGAGATTTATCGCAATAAATCCGACGGCATCACCCTCTACGAAAGCAGCGACAACCTGCTGTGGGGCAACAAGGCGGTGAGCAACGAGCGCCACGGCATCCGCGTGCGCAACAGCCTGAATGTCGGCCTCTACGAAAACATCGCCATGGCCAACGGCCTGCTCGGCGTCTACGGCCATATCAAGGACCTGAGCGCCAGCCCGCGCGATTTCGCACTCGACCCCTACCAAATGCAGCTGTCCATGGAGGTGGTCGGCGGGCGCCTGATCAGCAACAAATCGGGGGCCATTTCGGTGGTCGCGCCCCTGAGCCTGAAGCTCTATCGCCTGCAGATGCTGATGCCGAACAAGCCGAGCGGGGTCGGCCTGTTCGGCGCCCTGGCCAAGGATTCCGGGCTGATTCTCGACCTGCTGGTGCGGCAGAACAAAGCCGTTTTGATCGTGCCCAGCAGCAAGCTGGCACAGCTCACCCACTAAGGCGCAGCCATGAAGCGGTTATTGATCCCACACCCCACAGCAGCGCTGGCCACAAGGCAGTACGCGCAGACCATGGAGGTCGACACGATGCATCTATATAGAACCCGCTGCCTTGGTCTGCTCCTGCTCGGCGGTCTGTTCGGCGCGCAGGCTGTGCTCGCCGCCCCGCCGGACCTGCAGGACTATGCAATCTCCACCACCCCGGTTGAGGAGCTGCTCCAGGCCGCGCCGCAATTGCCCGATCTGACGCCCTACAGCGCCGAGGCGGTGAACGCCAAGATCCAAACCAAACCCGCGGGCAAAGTAGCCATGCAGCGCATGATCGGGCTCAACCCGCTGGTGGAGTTCACCGGCGGCGATGAACGCCTGCGCGTATGGGTCAAGCGCCAGGGCGAGATGCCCCAGGTCATAGTGATAGACGGCGGCTATGTGACCCCCGCCGACCTGGCGCGCCAGCTGCCGGCCAAATACTTCGAGCAGACCGCCCCCGGCGTGTATATCGCGCGGCGGCCGATTCTGGTCAATCCGGGCGCGACCCTGCATATCGACAAGCAGACCACGGAGCTGCGCCTGTCCAGCGACCATGGCGCCTTCCTGATCAACGACGGCAAGCTGTTTATCACCGACAGCCGCCTGACCGCCTGGCGCGAACAGGACAACCAGCAGGACTGGTTCAAGAAGAAGGGCCAGTTCCGCCCCTTCCTCAACTCCTGGGGCGGCACCGAGACCTACATAGTCAACAGCGTGATTTCCAGCCTGGGCTACACCGCGAGCAAGTCCTACGGGGTGTCCATCTCGCAGTACAGCCCGGCCATGCACCCGATCATGCAACGCGAGCACCCCACCGGCTGGCTGATCAACTCGCTGTTCGATGACATGTGGTACGGCTTCTACTGCTACGAGGCCTACGACGTGGTGCTGCGCGGCAATACCTACCGCAACAACCTGGTCTACGGCATCGACCCGCATGACCGCTCGCGGCGCCTGATCATTGCCGAGAACACCGCCTACGGCACGGTGCAGAAGCACGGCATCATCATCTCGCGGGAGGTCAACGACAGCTGGATCTTCAACAACCGCAGCTACGACAACGAGCTGTCCGGCATCGTTATCGACCGCATCAGCCAGAACAACCTGATCGCCTACAACGAGACCTACGGCAACAAGTCCGACGGCATCACCATCTATGAGAGCGGCGACAACCTGCTGTGGGGCAACAAGGCGCTAAACAACGGCCGCCACGGCATCCGCGTGCGCAACAGCCAGAACGTCGGCCTCTACGAAAACATCGCCATGGCCAACGGCCTGCTCGGCATCTACGGCCATGTCAAAGACCTCAACGGCACCGACCGCGACCTGCAGCTCGACCCCTTCGAAATGAAGCTGTCCCTGGAAGTGGTCGGCGGCCGCCTGATCGGCAATCAGTCCGGCGCCATCTCGGTGGTCGCCCCGCTGAGCGTGAAGCTCTATCGCCTGGAAATGCTGATGCCGAGCAAACCCACAGGCGTCGGCATGTTCGGCGCACTGGCCGAAGGCAAGAACCAGATTCTCGACCTGATGGTGCGGCAGAACAAAGCGGTGCTGGTCGTACCCGCGGCCAAGTTGGCACAACGTGATAATTGAGGACCACCCCATGACCCGCTTAGCGATCATCAACCCCAGCGCCACTCTAGCCACCCTGGCCGCCCTCGGCCTCGCCATGGGACTGCTCGGCAGCGCCCAGGCGGCCGAGCCACCGACCTACGCCATCGAGCCGTGCTGCAACATCTGCCCGCAGGCCCAGGCCGATGCCACCTACGCCGGCGACATGGACGAATTCAACAAACTGGTGCAGGGCCAGCAGGACTGGCTGTTCCGCACCCGTACCGACCTGATGACCCATATGGGCACCACCGCCGACGGTTACAAGCATCTGCAGAACCTGCGCGATGAGCTGGATAAGCACGGCGTCGAGCTGATGGTGGTGTATATCCCCACCCGCGGCATGATCAATGCGGACATGCTCAGCCCCGAGGTGCGCCAGGGCTATGACCTGCAACTGGCCAAGAGCAACTACCTGGCCGTGGTGGAGCGCATGCGCAGCATGGGCATCAAGGTGCCCGACCTGACGCCGCTGCTGGAGCAGCACGGCGATGCCAAGAAGCCCTACTTCTTCAAGCGCGACCACCACTGGACCCCTTACGGCGCCGAGTTCACCGCCGAGCTGGTGGCCGCCGAGCTGCGCAAATCCGAGGCCTTCAAGCAGATCCCGCGCAAGGAATTTGTCAGCCGCGGCGATGGCCAGAACAACAAGATCGGCTCGCTGAACCAGGCCCTGGGCAAGATCTGCGGCTACAGCTTCGCCAACCAGTTCGTCACCCGTTTCGTCACCGAGCCCAAGGAAGAAAGCAGCGACCTGTTCGGCGACACCGCAGCCGCCGAGGTGATACTCGCCGGCACCAGCTTTAGCGCGCCGCAGTACAACTTCGCCGGTTTCCTCAAGGAAAAGGCCGCCGTGGATGTGGACAACCGCTCGATCAGCGGCGGCGGTTTTCACAGCGCCATGCTGCAGTACCTGGGCAGCCAGGACTTCCAGGACAACCCGCCGAAGATCCTGATCTGGGAAATCACCAGCTACTACGACATCTCCATGCCGCTGTTCTACCGCCAGATCATGCCCATGCTGGCCAACGGCTGCCGCGCCAGCCAGGCCACCATGAGCAACAAGGTCGCCCTGCGCCCGGGGCTCAACGAGGTGCTGATCAACAGCCGCGACCTGCCGCTGCGCAGCGAGAAGTACCTGGCCGACATCCAGTTCAGCCAGCCCAACGTCATGGAGCTGCGCAGCTCGCTCTGGTACATGAGCGGCTCCCGGGAAACCCTGAATATTTCCCGCAACCAGCAGGTGGAGCCGGACGGCCGCTTCGTCTTCGGCCTGCGTGACGACCCGGAATGGTCGGGGCAGACCCTGCTCTCGCTGGAAATCGAGATGCCGGCCGACATGCCCGCCGGGCTCGAGGTTGAGGCCACCATCTGCCCGCGTCAGGCAGCCATCCAGACCGCGCTCGCCGACTAGCGAGGCACGCCGCCGGCCCTGACTGATAGGGGCCGGCGCCCATTCAAGGAGAGCGCAGCGCCATGGTTTTTTCCTCAAACGTGTTTCTGTTTCTGTTTCTGCCGGTGTTTCTCGGCCTGTATTACCTGTGCGCCAACCGTTACCGCAACCTGCTGTTGCTGCTCGCCAGCTATGTGTTCTACGCCTGGTGGCGGGTGGACTTTCTCGCCCTGTTTATCGGTGTAACCGCCTTCAACTACTGGCTGGGCCTGCGTATCGGCGCCGCCGGGGTGCGCAGCAAGCCCGCGCAGCGTTGGTTGCTGCTGGGGGTGGTGGGCAACCTCGGGGTACTGGGCTACTTCAAGTACGCCAACTTCGGCGTGGCCAATATCAATACCGCGTTGCAGGGCATGGGCTTGGAGCCCTTCGTGCTAACGTCGGTGCTGCTGCCTATCGGCATTTCCTTCTATATCTTCCAGTCGCTCAGCTACCTGATCGACGTGTATCGCGGTGACGTCGAGGCCACTACCCACCCGATCGACTTCGCCGCCTTTATCGCCCTGTTCCCCCAGCTGATCGCCGGCCCGGTGCTGCGTTACAAGGACCTGGCCGACCAGTTCACCGATCGCACCCACAGCTTCGACAAGTTCAGCGAAGGCGCCAGCCGCTTTATGCAGGGCTTCGTCAAAAAGGTGTTTATCGCCGACACCCTGGCGCCGATCGCCGACCATTGCTTCGCCCTGGCCAACCCCAGCACCGGCGACGCCTGGCTCGGCGCCCTGGCCTATACCGCGCAGCTGTACTTCGACTTCTCCGGTTACAGCGACATGGCCATCGGCCTGGGCCTGATGATGGGCTTTCGCTTTATGGAGAACTTCCGCCAGCCCTATATCAGCCAGTCGATCACCGAGTTCTGGCGGCGCTGGCATATCAGTCTGTCCACCTGGCTGCGCGACTATCTCTATATCAGCATGGGCGGCAATCGCGGCAGCACCCTGCAGACCTACCGCAACCTGTTTCTGACCATGCTGCTGGGCGGTTTCTGGCACGGCGCCAACTGGACCTTCCTGATCTGGGGCGCCTGGCACGGCATGTGGCTGGCCATTGAGCGGCTGTTCAATGTCGACGCAGCGCCCAAGCTGCTCAACCCGCTGAAGTGGGCCTTTACCTTCCTCCTGGTGGTGCTCGGCTGGGTGATCTTTCGCGCCGAGAACCTCGATGTCGCCTGGCGCATGTACAGCGCCATGTTCAGCCCCGAGCTGCTCAGCAGCAGCGCCTGGCAGCTGTCGGAACTCAACAGCGCGCATCTCACCAGCCTGCAGATCAGCACCCTGGTGCTGGCCTACCTGGTGATGGCCTGGTTCGGCCTGCGCCAGTTCTACCCCCGTGAGCCGGGCCTGGACCTCGCCGCTGCTACGCAGCCTGGCCAGGGCTTGCAGGCCAGCCTGATGGCCGTGGACTACCGCGTGCTGGCCCTGCGCCTGTGCCTGTTGCTGCTGTTTCTGCTCTCGGTGCTGAAGCTCTCGGCGCAGAGCTTCTCGCCATTTCTTTACTTCCAATTCTGAGGGGGCGATATGAACAGAACCGCCAATATCATCTACAGCCTGGCCTTTATCCTGCTGATGCTGGGGCTGGCATTGAGCGCGCTGCCGGCCGCCTTCAGGTTCGCCGCGGCGCAGGAGCTCACGGTGCTCAATGGCAAGCTCGCGCATGCCTTCGAGCAGCACTACGACAAGGCCTTCCCACTCAAGGCCTTCGGCACCAACCTGTGGGCCGCCCTCGACTACAGCCTGTTCGGCGAGGGCCGTCCGGGCGTGGTGGTCGGCCGCGGCGACTGGCTGTTTACCGACGAGGAGTTCAAGCCCGCCACCCTGCCGCGCCAGGCCCAGGACAACTGGGCGCTGATCGAGGCCGTGCAGGCCGAATTCAAGCGCCGCGATATCCAACTGGTGCTGCTGCTGTTGCCGGCCAAGGCGCGCCTGTATCCCGAGCAGCTGGGCAGCGATCGCCCGGTGGCGGCGCAGAACAGGCTTTACCCGCAGGCCATGCAGCGCATGCAGCAAGGCCGCGTGGCCGGCCCCGATCTGCTGCCGGCCTGGCAGCAGGCCAAGTTGCAGGCGCCGGTGTTCCTGCGCACCGACACCCACTGGACCCCCTTCGGTGCCGAAGTGGCGGCGCAAAGCCTGGCCGCCTACCTGTTTGCCCAGGGCCGCCTGCAGCCGGGTGATGAGCGCTTTGTCACCGAGCCGGGGAAAACCCTGACGCACAAGGGCGACCTGCTCAGCTTCCTGCCCCTGGAGCCCTACTTCGCCGGCCTGCAACCGCCCAGCGAGCCCCTGCAACAACGCCAGACCTCGCCCGCCGCCGAGCCCGCCGACAGCAGCGCAGACGCCCTGTTCGCCGAGCAGCAGGCGGAGCTGGCGCTGGTCGGCACCAGCTACAGCGCCAACCCGAAATGGAACTTCATCGGCGCGCTGAAACAGGCCCTGGGCAGCGACGTGCTGAATTACGCCGAGGATGGCCACGGCCCCCTGGTGCCCATGCTGCGCCTGCTGCAACGCGGCAGCGAGCACACCGCCGGCCTGCGCCTGGTGCTCTGGGAGTTCCCGGAACGCTACCTGCTGCAACCCAGCGATCTGTCCGAATTCGATGCGGCCTGGCTGACCCGCCTGCGCGATACCAGCGCCAAGGATGCCGCGCGCCTGGCGCGCCTCGACCCGACTTACCCGAGCACCGCGCAATAAATGCGCACGCCCTTATTTAACCGACGGAGATAGCCCATGACCCTGCCAACCACCCGCCGCCGTGGCCTGAGCGCCCTGCTGTTGAGCCTTCTGGCCTGCTCCGCGCTGGCCGACGAAGCGGCCCTGTACGGCCCCAGCGCGCCCAAGGGCTCGGCCTTCGTGCGCGCCTTCAACGCCGACACGGTGAATACCGATGTCACCATCGGCAGCCTCAGCCTGAACGATATCGGCGCCCACGACAGCAGCGAGTTCCGCTTCCTCCCGGCCGGCAGCTACAGCGCCAGCACCGAGACCAAGAGCCTGCCGATCAAGCTCGACAGCGACCAGTACTACACCCTGGTGCAGCTGCCCGGCGGCCAGCTGCAACTGCTCGACGAACCGCCGTTCGCCGGCAAGCAGAAAGCCCTGCTGCGCCTGCAGAACCTCTCGGACGGCCCGCTGACCCTGAAGACCGCGGACGGCAAGACCGAGGTGATCACCGCCGTGGCCGGCAAGGCCAGCGGCGAACGCGAGATCAACCCGCTCAAGGTGCGTTTGGCGCTGTTCTCCGGGGCGACCAAGGTCAGTGACCTGGAGCCCCTGGTGCTCGAACGCGGCGAACTGGTGTGCCTGTACGTCACCGGCAGCGGCAACAAGCTGGTGTCGACCTGGGTCAAGCGCACGCAGGCGGCCGATTGAGCATGAACCAGGCCATGCACTTCACGCCCTCAGCGCCGGCTGCGCGCTACGCCCGCGGTTTCGGCCTGGGCGGTGCCCTGCTGCTGTCGCTGTGCGCCTGCTCGGGCGACAGCAGCACGGGGGCGAGCCTGGTGCCACCGCCCGGGTATTTGCGTGCCGTGGCCGAGCCGCAAGGCGAGCCACGCGACTGCGCCGCTACGCCCGAGCCCTATACCGGCGAGCTGAAATTCCCGAGCAAGTATGCCGGCTCAGATAGCGCCCGCGACCAGGTCAACCCCAAGGCGGCGCAGCGTTACCGCGAGCTGACCGATAACGTGCGCCTGCTGGAAAACGGCGTGAACAAGCTGATTGGCCGCTACCTGGACAAGGGCCAGCCGGACGACCTGGCCTGCGTCATGGGCTGGCTGAACGACTGGGCCAAGGCCGATGCGCTGCTCAGCGAGCGCTATAACCACACCGGCAAATCGGTGCGCAAATGGGCGCTGGGCAGCGTCGCCGGGGCCTATCTGCGGCTCAAGTTCTCCAGCTCGCAACCGCTTGAGCAGTATTCCAGCGAGGCCCGCACCATCGAACAGTGGATCGCCCAGCTGGCCGACCAGGTGGTGCTGGACTGGAACGCCCAACCCATGGAACGGCGCAACAACCACCAGTACTGGGCCGCCTGGTCGGTGATGGCCAGCGCCGTGGTGCTGGATCGCCGCGACCTCTTCGACTGGTCCGTAAGCCAGTACCGCCAGGGCATGCAGCAGGTCGATGAGCAAGGCTATCTGCCCCTGGAGCTGTCGCGGCAAACCCGCGCCCTGGCCTACCACAACTACGCCATGGGCCCGCTGCTGATGGTCGCGGCGTTCGCCCAGGCCAACCAGCTCGACCTGCGCGGCGCTAACGAAGGCGCCTTGCAGCGCCTGGCGCAACGCCTGCAAGCGGGCCTCAAACAACCCCAGCTGTTCAGCGCCAAAGCCGGTTACCCGCAGACCCTGGATGACCTGCAGGACAACAGCCGCTTCGCCTGGCTGGAGCCCTACTGCGCGCTGTACACCTGCTCGCCGGCCACCGAAGCCTGGCGCCGCTCGCTGGAACCTTTAACCACCTACCGGCTGGGAGGAGATATCACCCAGCTATTTGCCGAGTAACTGCCTTGAGCGACACCCCTAAGCATTTTCGGCCAACGCTACATCCGTTGCGCAGGCCGACGGGATACAGCCCTAAACGGATATTAATGGAGCTAAACCTATGATCCCGGTAATTCTCTCAGGCGGTAGCGGTTCAAGACTCTGGCCGCTGTCGCGTAAGCACTACCCCAAGCAATTCCTCGCCCTCACCGGCAGCGACACGCTGTTCCAGCAGACCCTCAAGCGCCTGCGCTTCGACGGCATGCAGGCACCGGTGCTGGTGTGCAACAAGGAACACCGTTTTATCGTCCAGGAACAGCTCAAGGAGCAGAAGCTGGAGACCCAGGCCATCCTGCTCGAACCCTTCGGCCGCAACACCGCGCCGGCGGTGGCCATCGCCGCCATGAAGCTGCTCGCCGAAGGCCGCGACGAGCTGCTGCTGGTGCTTCCCGCCGACCATGTGCTGGAAGACCAGGGCGCCTTCGAGGCCGCCCTGCAACTGGCCACCAAGGCGGCTGAAATCGGCGAGCTGGTGCTGTTCGGCATTCCCGCCAGCCGCCCGGAAACCGGCTTCGGCTATATCAAGTCGGTGGCCGATTCCACCCTGCCGCTGGGGGCGATCCGCGTGCAGCGCTTCATCGAGAAACCCGACGCCGCCCGCGCCCAGGAGTTCGTCGACAGCGGCGACTACTACTGGAACAGCGGCATGTTCCTGTTCCGCGCCAGCCGTTACCTGGCCGAGCTCAAGCAGCACGATGCGGATATCTACGACACCTGCCTGCTGGCCCTGGAACGCAGCCAGATCGAGGGTGATACGGTGAATATCGATGCGGCCACCTTCGCCTGTTGCCCTGACAACTCGATCGACTACACGGTAATGGAGAAAACCAAGCGGGCCTGCGTGGTGCCGCTCAATGCCGGCTGGAACGATGTCGGCAGCTGGTCGTCGATCTGGGATGTGCACGAGAAAGACTCCCACGGCAATGTGCTAACCGGCGACGTGGTGGCCTATGACAGCCACAACTGCCTGGTGCACGGCAATGGCAAGCTGGTCTCGGTGATCGGCCTGGACAATATCGTGGTGGTGGAAACCAAGGACGCCACCATGATCGTGCACAAGGACCGCGTGCAGGACGTCAAACAGGTGGTCAACCAGCTCGACGCCATGGGCCGCAGCGAAACCCAGAACCACTGCCAGGTCTATCGCCCGTGGGGCTACTACGACTCGGTAGACATGGGCGGGCGCTTCCAGGTCAAGCATATCTCGGTCAACCCCGGCGCCACCCTCTCGCTGCAGATGCACCACCACCGCGCCGAGCACTGGATAGTGGTGTCCGGCACCGCCGAGGTGACCTGCGACGACAAGGTGTTCCTGCTCACCGAGAACCAGTCCACCTATATCCCCATGACCTCGGTGCACCGCCTGAGCAACCCGGGCAAGATCCCCCTGGAGATCATCGAGGTGCAGTCCGGCAGCTACCTGGGCGAAGACGATATCGAGCGCCTCGAGGACGTCTACGGTCGCACCAAGGCGCAGCCCCTGAGCCTGGCCGCACGCTAGCCGGCCAACCGCCACCGCCCCAGGCCTGCCCTGGGGCGGCGGCTTTTCCAGGCGCCGCCACGGCGCGCTTTGTGTAGGATAAAGCCCTGTCTATCCGGCAAGGCCCAACACCATGTTATTCGGCGCGATACTGCTTCTGAGCTGGCTGATCCTGCTGATCCGCTACCCCAGCAAAGCCCTGCCCATTTCCCTCGCCGCCCTGGTCGGCCTGGGCCTGGTGGCCAGCTGGGTGCTCTGGGAAGAAAGCCGCGAGAAACGCCACCTGGCCCATCTCGAACTGCGTCTGAGCTACGCCCCGCAAACCTGCCCGGCCGATCGCCCGCTGGCCCTGCACCTGCACAACGGCAGCCAGGCCGCCCTGCTCGAACTGCATTGGCAGATCGCCGCCTACCGCCCCGGCGACACCATCAACCTGGCCGAGCGCCTGTACGAAGCACCGCGTTACAGTGGCCCCGGCGAACTGCTGCCCGGCGCCGACTGGCAAACCTGCCTGCCGCTGCCGACCCTGCGCAGCGGTTACCGCGCCAGCACCCTGGAATTTCGCGCAGAACGGCTACAGGGCAGCTTTAGCCGCTAAGACGTGCGCCATAACTACAACAAGGAAAGCCCCATGAGCCAACCCACCGTACTGATCACCGGCTGCTCCAGCGGCATCGGCCGCGCCCTGGCCGAGGCCTTCCAGCAGGCCGGCTATAGCGTCTGGGCCAGCGCGCGCAAGCCTGCCGATGTCGCCGCACTGAGCGCCGCCGGCTTTCACGCGGTGGAACTGGACGTCAACGACGGCCTGGCCCTGGGCCAGTTGGCCGAACGCCTGAAAAGCGAGATCGGCAGCCTCGATGTGCTGATCAACAACGCCGGCTACGGCGCCATGGGCCCGCTGCTCGACGGCGGCGTGGAGGCCATGCGCAGGCAGTTCGAAACCAATGTGTTCTCGCTGATCGGCGTGACCCGCGCCTGCTTTCCACTGCTGCGCCAGAGCCGTGGCCTGGTGGTGAATATCGGCAGCGTCTCGGGCGTGCTGGTCACCCCCTTTGCCGGCGCCTACTGCGCCTCCAAGGCCGCGGTACATGCCCTGACCGACGCCCTGCGTCTGGAACTGGCGCCCTTCGCCATCGAGGTGATGGAAGTGCAGCCCGGGGCAATTGCCTCCAGCTTCGGCGCCAATGCCAGCCAGCAGGCCGAGCAACTGATCGACCTGGCCTCGCCCTGGTGGCCGATCCGCGAGGGCATCCGCGCCCGCGCCAACGCCTCGCAAGACAACCCCACCCCGGTCAAGCAGTTCGCCCAGCAGTTGCTGGCCGCCGTGCAACGGCGCAAGCGCCCCAAACTGCTGCGCCTGGGCAACGGCAGCCGCAGCATGCCGCTGCTGGCCGCCCTGGTGCCCAAGGCGCTACTGGAAAGCGTGCTGAGAAAACGTTTCGGCCTGAATACCAGCCTTTAGGAAACCAGCCCATGAACGAGCCTGCCGCCCCCACCAGCGTCCCCATGACCCACTTGGCCCTAGGCGGCGTGGCGGCCGTGATAGTGCTCAACCTGCTGCTGCGCACCTTCGTCAAACTGGGCGGCGTACTGACCACTGTGCTGATCGCCGCCACGGTTGCCAGCGCCATGGGCCTCTGGTTTGCCTGGCGCCACCGCCGCGCCCCCGGCCAAGGCGAACGACGGCGCCTGCTGTGGCTCTACGGCGGCATCCTGGCCCTGCTCTACCTGGGCCTGCTGGGCATGATGCAGCTCAAAGACGAACCCGGCCCCATGGGCCTGCTGATCTTTGGTTTGCACTACTTCAGCTACCCGTTATTTGCCTGGCTGGTTTTTGCCAAGGGTTTTAACAAACAGCATTAGTGGCTGCGCGGCAGCGTGAATAACTGGCTGGGTGGCGCTGCGTTGAAGCAAGCCTAGGTACTATCAAGAAAAACCAGATGGAATAAGCGCCATGGAGGGACATATGACATCCACGCAAGCCAAGCTAGTCATCCCCACGCATTTCTTCGAAACCTCCAATGCCTGGGGACTGCGCGCGACCCTAAGGTTGCTTGGGGTTCCGCTGATTCACATCGCCATGCTGCCTTTCTGGGCCAGTCTTTCGCCCTGGCTGGCCATAGCGGTGCTCGTGCCGCTGGGCATTGCCATATCCAAGACAACCCTGCTCGTACACGAAGCCGTGCATGGCTCTCTGTTCCGTACGCCGGTCTTTAATCGCATGGTTGGGCGCATTGCGGGCTGGTGGACCGTAGTCGATTTCATCGCCTTCGACGCCCTGCATAAAAAGCATCACGTCACAGTCGGGGACGATGGCGATCCACAACTGCTCGACTACGGTGCTCTCGAAACTGCCACTCGCGCCCAGCTCGCGTGGCACCTGCTGAGACCGCTGCTGGGCTGGAATATGCTTCACATGGCTACGCTGCTCAAACAGCGACTGAGCATGTCTCGCCCCTGGCCCGTGACGCTCGGCGAATGCGCAGGCCTAGTCGCGGTACAAAGCGCATTCTTCCTGCTGGCGACTGGTGGAGGCCAGCAGTTATGGCTCGGCTTGATCTTCCCGATCTCGGCAGCCACGGTCGGGCTGCTTATGTCACAGATTCGCGGCTTCTGCGAACACGTGCCGATGCCTGGTGAGTCGGGGACGATGCGGCTGCGCAGCCACACCAGCAACCCCTTCGAACGCCCCTTTATCCACTACCTCAACTACAACTACCACGGTGAGCACCACCGCTACCCGCGGGTACCCAGTCGGCATCTACCCGCCCTATCGCGCTGGCTGGCAGAACAAGGTCAGCCGATCGAACGCTCGTCGTCCTATACGAGCACCATCCTCGCCCGCTGGAAAGCCTGCTCCCCAGCACGCTAGCCCGGATGCCCACTGTGGCCATTTGTAAGATGCGCACTGCAGGCCGCTATCGGCCCGGCCTATCAGCGCTTGATGGTCTTCAGCAAATCTTCCGGAGAGATATAACCCACCGCGCCACCCTTGCTCTGGGCGCTGCCAGGTTGCGGCTGATGCAGGATATGGCCCTTCATCTTGCCGATGATATGCATCTCGCAGGGTTTGCAGTCGAACTTCAGAGTCAGCACTTCGTCCTGATGGATCAGCTGCATATCCGACACTTTGGTGCGCACGCCGGTGACGCCCTTGGCCTGTTTCGGGCACAGGTTGAAGGAGAAGCGCAGGCAATGCTTGGTGATCATCACCGGCACTTCGCCCGCCTCTTCGTGGGCCTCGTAGGCGGCATCGATCAGCTGCACGCCGTAACGTTTGTAGAAGGTGCGGGCCTTGTCGTTGTAGACGTTGGCGAGGAAGGTCAGGTGCGATTCCGGGTACACCGGCGCTGGCACGCTGACCGGCTTACGCCCGCCACGCGGGTGAGCGGCGACGCGGGCCTGAGTCAGCGCCTCAATCGCTTCGCGGCGCAAGGCCTTGAGTTGCGAGCCGGGGATAAACGGCACGGACTCGCAGTCGATCTGCGCGCCGGCGCTGTAATAGATGGTGGTGCCCAGTTTGCTCAGGCCATCGGCCAGTTGCTCACGGGCCTGCTCCGCATCCTTGGCAGCGGCGAACGGGCC
>DASUOY010000123.1:0-6137 GCA_036276395.1 Pseudomonas sp. | reverse complement strand
CGCCTCGGCGACCTTGGGATGGGCGACCATGGCGCTCTCGATCTCGGCGGTGCCCATACGGTGCCCCGAGACATTCAATACGTCATCGACGCGACCGGTGATCCAGTAGTAACCGTCCTCATCGCGGCGGGCGCCGTCGCCGGTGAAATACATGCCCTTGAAGGTCTTGAAGTAGGTGTCGACGAAGCGGTCGTGGTCGCCGTACAGGGTACGCGCCTGGCCCGGCCAGGAATCGATGATCACCAGGTTACCCTCGGTAGCACCGTCCAGCAGGTTGCCCAGGTTATCCACCAGCGCCGGCTGCACGCCGAAGAACGGACGGGTCGCCGAGCCCGGCTTGAGCGCCGTGGCGCCCGGCAGCGGGCTGATCAGGATGCCGCCGGTTTCGGTCTGCCACCAGGTATCGACGATCGGGCAGCGCTCCTGGCCGACGGTCTTGTAGTACCAGTTCCAGGCTTCCGGGTTGATCGGTTCACCCACCGAGCCGAGCAGGCGCAGGCTGGAGCCATCGGCGCCGGCCACTGCGGCATCGCCCTGGGCCATCATGGCGCGAATCGCGGTCGGCGCGGTGTAGAGGATATTGACCTTGTGCTTGTCGATGATCTTCGACACCCGGGTGATATCCGGGTAGTTCGGCACACCCTCGAACAGCAGGGTGGTGGCGCCATTGGCCAACGGGCCGTAGACGATATAGCTGTGGCCGGTAACCCAGCCGACGTCGGCGGTGCACCAATAGATCTCACCCGGTTTGTAGTCGAACACCCGCTCATGGGTCAGCGCCGCGTACAGCAGGTAGCCGCCGCTGGTGTGCTGCACGCCCTTGGGTTTGCCGGTGGAGCCTGAGGTGTAGAGGATAAACAGCGCCTCCTCGGCGCCCATTTCCTTCGGCGCACAGTGACTGGAGGCGACCGCCATCAGGTCCTCGAACCAGATATCGCGATGCGGGTGCCACTTGATCTCGCCACCGGTGCGTTTGCACACGATGATCTTCTGCACGCTGGCGGTTTCCGGGTTGGCCAGGGCATCGTCGACGTTGGCTTTCAGCGGCGTGCGCTTGCCGCCACGCAGGCCTTCGTCGGCGGTGATCACCACCTTGGAGCGGCAATCGATAATCCGCCCGGCCAAGGCTTCCGGCGAGAAGCCGCCGAACACCACCGAATGAATGGCGCCGATACGGGCGCACGCCAGCATGGCCACCACCGCCTCGGGGATCATCGGCATATAGATGGTCACCACGTCGCCGCGGTGCACGTCCTGGCCACGCAGGGCGTTGGCGAACTTACACACCTGCTCGTGCAGTTCGCGGTAGGTGATGTGCTTGTGCTCGGACGGGTCGTCGCCTTCCCAGATGATCGCCACCTGCTCGCCACGCTCTTCCAGGTGACGGTCCAGGCAGTTGTAGGACACGTTGAGGGTGCCGTCGGCGAACCACTTGATATCCACATGGTGGTCATCGAAGGAGGTCTGCTTGACCTTGGTAAAGGGCTTGATCCAGTCGATCCGCTTGGCCTGCTCGCGCCAGAAACCGTCGGGATTGATCACCGACTGCTGGTACAGGGCTTTATAGCTGGCCTCGTCGGTCAGCGACTGAGCAGCCACCTCCGGGCGCACGGGATACAGGGACGCAGCACTCATCAGAAATACCTCGACGGGGAGTTGTTGTTCTATGGCGCATTTGTAGCCCCGACCACCGCCTTGGGCCATTCGACCATGGTCTTAAGGCTCTACGACCAAGGTTGCTGGGGCCCATTCCACAGGCGAAAAAATCGTCCGGAACGATTTTTAACGTCGCAGCGCGGCGGCCCGCAGGGTGGGCGCCAGGGATGGCAGTCCATAAAAAATCGTCTGGAACGATTTTTAACGTCGCAGCGCGACGGCCCGTAGGGTGGGCGCCATGGATGGCACGCCATAAAAAAAGGCGGTCACAGGACCGCCTACCCAAAACATTCCAAGGAGGAATGGAGAAACGCTTGCACCCAAACCACGCAGGATCGGGACCCATGCAGTGTGCCCAGCCCAAGGCCCCGGCCGCTATTGCACCAAGGTCGTAGTTATCCAAGCCGTCTGCCCTTGGTCTCGGGGTCAAGGCAGGCCGCCTGAACTAGACTTGCCCAGACACATCACAGGGAAGCACTGCCATGCATGGCCGCCGCGCCTGGCTTATCGCCGTACTGCAGTGCCTGATCACGCTACCCTGCCTGGCCCTGCCGGCCAGCGCGGCGCAAGAAGCAGCGGGCGACCCCGCCATACGGGCGGGCTATATCGAATTTCCGCCCTACTCCTACACCGACCAGCATGGCCAGGCCGCGGGCGATATGGTCGAGCTGGTAAAGCTGCTGGCGCAGCGCAGCGGCCATCGAGTGGCCTTTACCCATTACCCCAGCTTTCGCCTGTTCAGAACCCTGGAAAGCGGCCAGGTCGAACTCTGGGCGGCGGTGTACAACCACCCAGTGCTCCTGCCCCATGTGCTGCAGAGCCGCTACCGCCTCACCCGGCTGAAACTCAACCTCTACTACCTGAGCATGGAGGCGCCCCAGCTGCCGCAGGCCCTGCGCAACAGCCGCCTGCTGGTGATGCAGGGCTTTGTCTACCCCAACTCACCGCTGACGCCCTATATCCAAGACCCCAGTTACAACATCAGCACCATCCAGGCGCCCACCCATGACGCAGCGCTGCAGATGCTCCACCTGCAGCGCGCCGACTACCTGCTCAACTACCAAGACCCCATGGAGCAAACCGCACTGCCGGCGCCGCCTTATGTCACGGTGCTGGAGCAGGATTTCACCTTCGCCTACTCCAAGCGCTCGCCCCGCGCGCAGCGCCTGCGCGACGATTTCGACCAAGCCCTGGCACAACTCAAGGCCGCCAAGCAGCTGCCGGCACGATTCAAGGCCGTGACCCTACATAGCAGCAGCGAGCAATAAGCCGGCTGCGCCTCAATACTGCCGCAAGGCGATCTAGAAGCTGTTGGGCAGCAGGATAAAGGTGCCCACCGCCTGCATATGGTTGGCGGCCAGCTCCATGCCGATCACTGCGATATCCAAGCCGGCCGATTCGCCGAAGGGCAGAAAGACCTGCGCGCGGGCCCAGTAGCGCTTGCGCAGGGACCACTTGTCCTTCTGCGCCACACCCCAGAACGGCAGCACCTCGCCCTTGTAGTGGAAGTGGTATTTGGCCAGGCCATAGCTGGCGGTCGGAATGGAAGACAGCGGCCCCAGGTAAGGCGTCAGATCGGTGGAAACCCCCACCTTGCGGTATTCGACGATATTCAGGACGCTGCCCTTGGCGGTCCAGTAGTCGCTGTAATACACCACGTCATCGCGCTTGAGCGCATCGCGCAGCAGCACCGACTTGGCGAAGTTATCGGTCAGCTGCGCGATATAACGCCTGACCGGTTCGGGCGCCGCGTCGAGCCTGCCCTCGAATGACCGCAGGTCGATCACCAGGCTCTCGTGCGCCTTATCCCAGCGTCCGGGCGGGGGCATAGCCTGCGAGACCTTGATCAACTGATAGTGCTGCGACTTCATATCCGCCTCACTTACCTTGCCGTCATTCTCAGCAAGGGCAATAGCCGAACAAGGCGCCAGCGCTAGCAAAGGCCAGAGCACTGCCGCCCTGGCAACTACCATCAAACCCAGTCGCATAATCAACCTCGCAAATTGCACCCAAGCGCAAAAGCCCGACGGCATCTGGGCCAGCGCCATCCCGATTGGCTTGCAGCTTACAAGCTGTTTACCCGCCGTCACCCGCCCCCCCCGTGCAGGTCCAGGTCGCGGAATTTTTCCGGTAGTTGATCGCTGTCCTTGAGTTGTTTCAAGACCCGATCAAAGTCGTCGCGCAGGCGCTGGGCGCGGGGCGAGCGTTTGGAAAACACCAAGGTGAAGTCCTGCTCCAGCACCACCACATGCGGCGGTAGTGGCTGATCGGTCTCGCCCAAGGCCTGCTCCATGGGGGTTTGGTAATTGAGCAGGTAATCGGCTCGCCCCCGACGCAGCATCTGAATTGCGGCGCTATGGGTGGGGGCTTGGCTCTTGCTGACCCGGTAATCGGGGTCTTCGATATAGGCCGTCAGCGGCGAGTTGGGGTAGACGAAGCCCTGCATCAACAGCAGACGGCTGCCGCGCAATGCGTACGGTAATTGCGGCACGTTGGTGCCCCGGTAATACAGGTTGAGTTTGAGCCGGGCGATCCGGTAGGCACTCTGCAGCACATGCGGGCCGACCATGGGATGGTTGACCACCGTCGCCCAGACTTCGACCTGACCAGACTCCAGAGACTTGAACACCCGAAGGTTCGGGCCGGCGTGGAACTCCACCCTGTGCCCGGCGCGTTGCGCCAGCAGGTTGACCAGATCGACTATATCGCCGGCAGCCTGGTCATTCTCATCGGTATAGGAATAGGGAGGAAACTCGATATAACCCGCGCGGATGGCCGGCTCGGAGGCCGCGACTTGCTCTGCCGACGCGAACAAGACAAGGCATGGCAACAGGGCCAGGCCCAGCAGGGTGGAGAAAAGCCGGGCGCGGTGGCGACCATGCATAAATAAGCGCCCCTGTTTTGTGCCTGGGTGCAGTCTAGTTCAGGTGGCACGCCTTCACCCTGAGGCTGACGGCGAAGGGATTGACTGTGCACCCTGGCGACGTGGTGGCCATGCCGCCTTGTGCCCGTATCGGCGCCATCCCTCTATCGTCTACCGCTACTCCTTGCCCAGGCCATGCTGACGCAGCTTGTTGGCGATGGTGGTGTGCGACACCCCCAGGCGCTTGCCCAGCAGGCGGCTGCTCGGATGGTCGTGGAACAGGCGCTCGAGCACGGCCTTCTCGAAACGCCCGAGAATCTCATCCAGGCCACCCTCCACCGAGAACTCGCCCAGAGGCTGCGGCGCGCCGTAGTCCGGCAGGCGGATATGCTCGTTCTTCACCGTGCCGCCATCGCACAGCGACACCGCCTGGAACAGCACGTTCTCCAGTTGCCGCACATTGCCCGGCCAGTGGTAGTGGCCGAGCCTGTCCAGCACCTGGGGCGCGAGCTTGGGCAGCGGGCAGCCGATCTGCCGGCTGGCCTGGTCGAGAAAGTGTTCGACCAGCGGCCCCAGGCCGTCCAGGCATTCGCGCAGCGGCGGAATATGCAGGCTCAGCACATTGAGGCGGTGATACAGATCCTGACGAAACTCGCCCTTGGCGCACAGCTCGGACAGGTCGACCTGGGTGGCGCAGATCACCCGCACATCCAGGTACACCTCCTCGTCGCTGCCGACCCGACGAAAGCAGCCGTCCTGCAGAAAGCGCAGCAGCTTGGCCTGCAGGCGTGGGCTCATCTCGCCGACGCCATCGAGAAACAGCGTACCGCCAGCGGTGAGCTCCAACAGGCCGAGCTTGCCTTCCGGCCGCGCACCCTCGAAGGCGCCGGGGCCGTAGCCGAACAGTTCGGTCTCGGCCATGGACTCCGGCAAACCGGCGCAATTGAGCGCCATAAAGGGCGACTGCCCGCGCGGGCTGGCCAGGTGGCAGGCGCGGGCCAGCAGCTCCTTGCCGGTGCCGGTCTCGCCCTCGATCAGCAGCGGCGCGTCCAGGGGCGCCATGCGCCGCGCCTCGCGCACCACCGCGGCCATCACCTTGGAGCTCTGGAAGATCGAATCGAAGCCGCGCAGCTCCTGCTTGCGCACATGGTAGATACGCTCGCCAACCCGGTCCGCACGGTGCAGGGTCAGCACCGCGCCGGCCATGGCGTCGCTCTCGTCGTGTTCGGTTTGCAGCGGGGCGATATCGGCGAGAAACACATCGCCCTTGACCTTGACCCGCAGGCCGTTGATCCGCGACTTGTTCGCACGCACCAGCTCGGGCAGGTCGAAATCCTCGGCATAGCGCGACAGCGGAATCCCCGGCACCTCGTCCACCCGCACCCCGAGCAGCTGCGCGGCGCTGCGGTTGGCCGCCACTATGCTGCCGCCCATATCGATGGACAGCACCGGAAAGTCCAGGGCGCCGAGCAAGGCATTGAGCTCCAGATGACGGCGCTCGCTGGGCATCAGGCCGACGCGCTTAACGCCGAACACCCCGGAAATCGCCTCGAATTTCGGCCGCAGCGACTGGAACTGCAGGTTGATCAGGTTCGGGCAGTGCAGGTAGATGGCGTTG
>DASUOY010000122.1:0-2140 GCA_036276395.1 Pseudomonas sp. | reverse complement strand
CGTCGTCGGTTTCTTCTGCGACAAAGTCTTCCTCGAGCTCAAGTTCTTCTTTCGCGGTGCTCATCTGCTTCACTCCAGGCTACAAGGGCCATTTGGGCACCTTATAGCGGCAAAACCTGGGCGGGTAAAAAAGATTTTTTCAATCGGCTGCCGGAGCTGTTGAATAGCGGCTCAATCGTCTGAGGTTTTCTGCTTGTATTCGCACAGATCCTCGATGCGGCAGCTGCCGCAGCGTGGCTTGCGCGCCTGGCACACATAGCGGCCATGCAGGATCAGCCAGTGGTGCGAGTCGAGGAGAAATTCCTTGGGCACGAACTTCAGAAGCTTCTTTTCCACCTCCAGCACCGTTTTTCCGGGCGCGATGCCGGTACGGTTGCTGACGCGGAAAATATGCGTGTCCACGGCCATGGTCAGCTGGCGGAAGGCGGTGTTGAGCACCACGTTGGCGGTCTTGCGGCCGACGCCGGGTAGGGCTTCCAGGGCTTCGCGGTTATCCGGTACTTGGCTGCCGTGTTTTTCGATAAGGATGCGGCAGGCTTCGATAACGTTCTTCGCCTTGCTGTTGTACAGGCCGATGGTCTTGATGTATTCGCTCAGCCCCGCGACGCCCAGGGCGTAGATTGCCTCGGGAGTGTTGGCTACCGGGAACAGCTTGGCCGTGGCCTTGTTGACGCTGACATCGGTGGCCTGGGCGGACAGGGTGACCGCTACCAGCAGCTCGAACGGTGTGCTGTAGGCCAGTTCGGTCTTGGGCTCGGGATTGTCTTCATGCAGGCGGCGGAAGATTTCCAGGCGCTTGGCGGCATTCACTCGATCACTCCGGTTACCCGTACGCGGCGGCTTTGCGCTGGTGCTTCTGGCTCTTGGGCCTTGCGCTTTTCGGTGAGGTGTTCATCGATGCGGTTCTTGCCGGCCACCAGCAGGCCCAGAACCAGGAACGCGCCTGGGGGCAGGATGGCCAGCAGAAAGCCCTTGTAGTCATCGATCAGGGTCAGTTGCCAGTTCGCGGCGAGCGGGCCGAACAGCAACTGCATGTTGGCGAACAGCGCGCCGGTGCCGAGCAGTTCGCGCACGGCGCCGATGACCACCAGCACCAGGCCAAAACCTACGCCCATCATCAAGCCGTCGAAACTGGCGTGGGCGACCTTGTTCTTGGCAGCGAAGGCCTCGGCGCGGCCGAGAATGATGCAGTTGGTGGTGATCAGCGGGATAAAGATGCCGAGGATCTGGTACAGCTCGTAGGTGAAGGCCTGCATCAGCAGTTCGATGCAGGTGGTGAGGGCGGCGATGATCATCACGAACGCCGGCAGGCGCACCGCATCGGTCACCGCGCTGCGGATCAGCGACACCGCGGCATTCGAGCAGGCCAGCACCAGGGCGGTAGCCAGGCCCATGCCGAGGGCGTTGACCACCGAGTTGCTGACGCCCAGCAGTGGGCACAGGCCGAGCAGTTGCACCAGTCCAGGGTTGTTCTTCCACAGGCTGTTGCTGGCGATTTCGCGATAACTAGCCATTGTTCTGCTCCACTGGCGCGAGCAGTGCTGCTCGGTTCGCATCGAAATACTGCAGGGCTTTGTGCACGGCTTTGACCACGGCGCGTGGGGTGATGGTGGCACCGGCAAACTGGTCGAACTGGCCGCCATCTTTCTTCACCGCCCAGCCGGCTTCGTCAGGGGCATGCAGCGAGGTGCCGACAAAGCTGTTGATCCAGGGGTTCTTGGCCAGTTCGATCTTGTCACCAAGCCCGGGCGTTTCCTTGTGGCTGATCACCCGCACGCCGGCCAGGCGACCATCGGCGAGGATACCGACTAGCAGGAAGATGCTGCCGCTGTAGCCGTCCGGTGCGGTGGCCTGCAGGATCACTGCTGCCGGCTCCCCCTTGAGCGTGGCCAGGTATGCGGGGGTCGCGCCTTTGTTGCCCAGCAGCGGGTCTTCGACTTGGCGGGCGTTGTCCAGCAGGTGGTTGTCATAGCTGCCGGCGGGCAGGATTTGCGCCAGGGCCTGGGCCTTGGCGGCGCGCTGGGCGATCTCGATACGTTCCGCGGTGCCCAGTTGGGTGACCGCAACCACGCCGACAGTGAGAATGGCAAAGGCGCCGAGCACCAGGCTGTTTTTCAGCATCGAGCGGCTAATTTCAGGT
>DASUOY010000121.1:0-3278 GCA_036276395.1 Pseudomonas sp. | reverse complement strand
GCAGCCCGAGGGCTGCTTTTTATTGCAAAGCTGAGACTTAGCCCAGTTTTTCCTTGATGCGCGCTGCCTTACCGGACAGGTCACGCAGGTAGTACAGCTTGGCTTTACGTACGTCACCGCGACGCTTAACGGCCAGGCTGTCAACCAGCGGACTGTAAGTTTGGAAGGTACGCTCAACGCCAACACCGTTGGAGATCTTACGAACAGTGAAAGCACTGTTCAGACCACGGTTACGCTTGGCGATAACAACGCCTTCGAAAGCCTGCAGACGCTGACGGTCGCCTTCTTTCACCTTAACCTGGACAACAACAGTGTCACCCGGTGCGAAAGTCGGGATCTCTTTGCCCATCTGCTCAGCTTCGAGCTGCTGAATAATCTTGTTGGTCATGCTGCGCTCCTAAGACAGGCCTCGGCCGGTCATCGATACATTAACTATCGTCCCGCTGGCGGACGTATTCCTCCAGCAGCTTTTTCTCTTCTCCAGAAAGCGAGCGGCTTTCCAGAAGATCGGCGCGTCGTTCGTAGGTCCGACCAAGGGACTGCTGCAAACGCCAGCGCCGGATGTGTTCGTGGTTGCCACTAAGCAACACTTCGGGAACACGTTTATCCGCATACACCTCCGGACGGGTGTAGTGCGGGCAGTCGAGCAGGCCATCCGTAAAGGAGTCCTCCTCGGCCGAGTCTGCATGACCCAATGCACCAGGCAAAAGGCGCGTTACCGCGTCGATCAGCACCATGGCCGGCAGCTCACCGCCGGACAGGACGTAGTCCCCAATCGACCATTCTTCATCGACATGCGCTTCGATAAAGCGCTCATCGATGCCTTCGTAGCGACCGGCAATCAGGATTAATGCATCCTCATTGGCCAGTTCGCGTACCGCTGACTGCGTCAGCTGGCGACCTTGCGGCGACAGGTAAATCACCTTGGCCGCACCGCCTGCAGCCTGCTTTGCCTCAAGCAAAGCATCTTCAAGCGGCTTGATCTTCATCACCATGCCCGGGCCACCACCAAAAGGCCGATCATCCACGGTGTGGTGACGGTCTGTGGTGTAGCTACGCGGGTTCCAGCAGGTCAGTTGCAACAAGCCCTGCTTCACCGCTCGGCTGGTAATGCCGTATTCACCGATGGCGGCAAACATTTCCGGGAACAGCGTAATGACTTCAACGCGCAGATTTGGCATCAGGCTTAGAAGTCCGCATCCCAGTCGACCCGCATTTCGCCAGCGGCCAGATCAATCGACAACACGCATTGCTCGGTATAGGGCAACAGGCGCTCGCGACCATCCAGGCTGTCGGTGCAGGGTTTGACCACCATCACATCGTTGGCACCGGTCTCAAACAGATGATCGATCTTGCCGAGCAATTGCCCTGCCTGATCAATAACCTTGAGGCCTTCCAACTGATACCAGTAGTAGTCGCCGTCGGTTAGCTCCGGTAACAGGCTGCGGGGTACACAAATGTCAAAACCCGCGAAGGTACGAGCCACTTCGCGATCATCCAGACCCTTTAGCTTTGCTACCAGGACCTTGCCTTGCAAACGGCCACTGGCTACTTCAACTTGCTTAACCTCGCCGTCACGCTTGAGCGTCCAGTGAGGGTAATTGAGCACGTTGGTCAAAGGCTCGGTAAAGGAATACACCTTCACATCGCCCTTCACGCCATGCACCGAGACAATCTTGCCGAGAACTACAAGGTCCTCGGCGGGAGCTGGCGTCATGCTCATAAATGCTTAGGCTGCAGCCTTAGCAGCTTCCTTGAGCAGCTGAGCAACACGCTCAGACGGCTGTGCACCCTGACCGAGCCAGTAAGCGGCACGCTCTTGGTCAACGGACAGCTTGATTTCTGCACCCGAAGCAACTGGGTTGAAGAAACCGATACGCTCAACGAAGCGACCATCGCGCGCATTGCGGCTGTTGGTCACGGTCAGGTGGTAGAACGGGCGCTTTTTGGAGCCGCCACGGGCAAGACGGATGGTTACCATTGAACTTCTTTCCTGTAGTCGGTGCTGCAAAACTGAAATGCAAGCATAGGGCACTAGGCCCGAAAGGCCGCATATTCTAAGGATTATCCGGCTTTTTGCAAATCTCTTTTTCAAGCCGCCGGTCGGTGCTGGCCGTAACCACGCTGGAGATATCGCCACCAGCCACAGCTACAGCCTTTATTACTGCCTGTTACATCTTCGGCAGGCCGCCCGGCATCATCCCGCCCATGCCGCGCATCATCTTGGCCATACCGCCTTTGGCAGTGAATTTCTTCATCATCTTCTGCATCTGCTTGTGCTGCTTGATCAGGCGCCCGATGTCCTGCACCTGGGTGCCGGAACCCATGGCGATGCGGCGCTTGCGCGAGCCGCTGATGATATCCGGGTCGCGACGTTCCTGCGGCGTCATCGAGTTGATGATCGCCTCCATCTGCTTGAACTGCTTCTCGGCCGCGCCCTGGGCATTACCCATCTGCGCCAGGTTGACGCCGCCCATCTGCGGCAGCTTGTCCATCAGACCACCGAGGCCACCCATGTTCTTCATCTGTTGCAGCTGGTCACGGAAGTCTTCGAGATCGAAGCCCTTGCCCTTCTTCAGCTTCTTGGTGAGTTTCTCGGCCTTCTCGCGATCCAGGCTCTGCTCGGCCTGCTCGATCAGGCTGAGCACATCGCCCATGCCGAGAATGCGCGAGGCGATACGATCCGGATGGAAAGGTTCGAGCGCCTCGGTCTTCTCGCCCATACCGATAAACTTGATCGGCTTGCCGGTAATCGCCCGCACCGACAACGCCGCACCACCGCGGGCGTCACCGTCGACCTTGGTCAGCACCACACCAGTCAGCGGCAGCGCATCATTGAAGGCTTTGGCGGTATTGGCGGCGTCCTGACCGGTCATGGCATCGACCACGAACAGGGTTTCCACCGGCTTGATCGCCGCGTGCAGCGCCTGGATCTCCGCCATCATCTCGGCATCGATGGCCAGACGACCGGCGGTATCGACTATCACCACATCAATAAATTTGAGCTTGGCTTCCTTGATCGCCGCCTCAGCGATATCCACCGGCTTCTGGCTGAGATCGGAGGGGAAGAAGGTCACACCAATGTCATTGGCCAGGGTTTCCAGCTGCTTGATCGCCGCCGGACGATAAACGTCGGCCGACACCACCAGCACGGTCTTCTTCTTGCGCTCTTTAAGAAAGCGCGCAAGTTTACCGACCGTGGTGGTCTTACCCGCACCCTGCAGACCAGCCATCAGCACCACCGCTGGCGGTACGGCATTCAGCGCCAGGTCTTCGTT
>DASUOY010000120.1:0-3251 GCA_036276395.1 Pseudomonas sp. | reverse complement strand
CGACCGCCGCGCGGCCTGTGCGGGCCGCGTGCAGAACTTCTAACTGAGGTGCGGAATTTGAAACTCTCCAGATTATCTATTGCGCTTGCCAGCACAACGCTCTCGACCCTGACCCTGCTGGGCTGTCAGACCGCCACCACGCCGCCGGCCGATCTGGTCATGCGCAACGGCTATGTGTACACGGTCGATGGCCAGGACTCGGTGCAGCAGGCGGTGGCCGTGGCCGGCGGCAAGATCGTCTATGTCGGCGACGACCAAGGCGCCGCCGCCTATATCGGCAAGCAGACCCGCCAGATCGACCTGGGCGGGCGCATGCTGATGCCCGGCTTCGTCGATGCCCATATGCACCCGGGCGATGGCGGTCGCGCCCTGTCGCTGTGCGACCTGAAATACCAGGCCATGACCCGCGCCGATTTCCAGAAGGCCATCCAGGCCTGTCTGGATGCCGATAAGGGCAAGGGCCCGGATGACTGGCTCGAAGTGGGCAGCTGGGATCGCATGGGCATGAACAACCTCGACGGCGACCCGGACAAGGCGACCCTGGATGCACTGAAAACCGACCGGCCGATCTCGGTGCGCTCCACCGACTTCCATACCGTGCTGACCAACTCCCGGGGCCTGCAACTGGCCGGGGTGAGCAAGGCCACGGCCGATCCCGAGGGCGGCAAGTTCGCCCGTGACGCTGCCGGCAACCCCAACGGCATCTGCGAGGACGGCGCCACCGAAGCCATAGTCGCGGCCATACCCGCGGTCACCGAGGCGGAGAAGCTGGTGCAGATCCGCCGCGCCCTGGACGCCATGCGCCGCCAGGGTGTCACCAGCTTCTTCGATGCCTTCTCCGGGCCGGAAAATGCCAAGGCCTTCACCAGCCTGCAGCAGTCGGGCGAGCTCAGTGCCCGCGCCTTGCTCTCGCTCAAGCTGGACCCGGCCGCCGCCGCCAAGGACCCGGCCAAGACCATCGCCGAGGCCAAGAACCTGGCGCAGAGCTACGACCAGGGCGCTGTCCAGGCGGCGCCCGGGGTGAATATGCGCCACGTCAAACTCTTTATGGACGGCATAGTCAACGCGCCGGCCGATACCGGCGCGCTGCTCACCCCCTATAACCAGAATGCCGGCAGCGACGCCGCGCCCAAATGGGTGCCGGGCAACAACCTCGGCGAGCTGTATTACCCGGCCGAGGTGCTCAAGCCGCTGCTGGTCGAGGCGGCTAAGGCCGGCTTCGATCCGCACCTGCACGCCACCGGCGAACGCGCGGTGCGCGAGTCGCTGGACAGCATCGAATACCTGCGCCAGCAACTGCCGGGCAAGGATTTGCGCCCGGCCATCGCCCACGCCGAGATCGTCGATCCGGCCGACTACCCGCGCTTCAAGGCACTCGACGTGACCGCCACCATGTCCTTCCAGTGGGCCCAGCAGGCGCCGTTCTCGGTCGATGGCACCGACGACCATATCGGCGCCGAGCGCTTCGCCCGCATGGAGCCCTCCGGCAGCATCCACAACGCCGGCGGGCGCATCGCCTTCGGCAGCGACTGGCCGGTCGATCCACTCGACCAGTTCCTCGCACTCAAGGTCGGCGTTACCCGTGCCGGCGACCCGACTAACCCGCACAGCTATGGCCCAGATTACGCCGCCCGCCTGAATAACGACCCGGCGCTGTCGCGCAGTACCGTGCTGCGCGCGATCACCCGCAACGCCGCCGAGCAGCTGCATCTGGAACAGGCAGTCGGCTCGCTTGAGGTGGGCAAGTTCGCCGACCTGATAGTGCTGGAGAAGAACTTTATGCAGGTGCCGGAGGAAGAACTGGCGCGCAATAAGGTGTTGCTGACCCTGGTCGGCGGCAAGGTGGTGTGGGCCGCGCAGCCGTTCGCCGGGCTTGAGGCTCAGGCGTTGTCCCAGGCCACGCAGAACTGACAGCCCCGCGAGCCGGCCAGTGCCAGGTGCGTTGCCCACGCGCTGGCCTGCTCGCAATAGCCAACTTTTCAGGAGAGCCGTATGAGTGACAGCCCCTTGTTTCCGACCCTGGCGGTGGTGCTCGCCGCCGGTCAGGGCACACGGATGCGTTCCAGCCTGCCCAAGGTGATGCACCAGGTGGGCAATCGTCCGCTGCTCGGCCATGTGCTGGCCGCCACCCAAGCGGCGGGTATCGAACAACTGGCGGTGGTGGTCGGGCCGGATACGCCGGCCGTGGCCGAGTACGTGCAGCAGGCGGCGCCGGCGGCCCAGCAGTTCGTCCAGCAGCAGCGCCTGGGCACCGCCCATGCCGTGCTGGCCGCGCGCCCGGCGCTGCTCAGGCATGAGCAGGGCTGCGTGCTGGTGCTGTTCGGCGACTCGCCGCTGCTTGGCGTGCACACCCTGCAGCGTTTGCGCCAGACCCTGATCGACGGCGCCGCGGTGGCCGTGGCCGGTTTCACCACGGCGCAGCCCGGCCCCTACGGGCGCCTGCTGACCGAGGGCGGGCGCCTGCTGGCGATCCGCGAGGCCAAGGACGCCAGCGCCGCGGAACTGGCGATCAACCTGTGCAACGGCGGGGTCATGGGTTTTCGCGCCGATCACTGCCTGTGGCTGCTGGAGCGCATCGGCAATGGCAATGCCCAGGGCGAGTTCTACCTCACCGATGCGGTCGAGCTGGCCAACGCCGCCGGCTTGCCGGTGGTCGCCGTGGAAGTGGCCGAGGAGGAGATCCTCGGGGTCAACGACCGCGAGCAGCTGCATGCCGCGGAGCAGATCTTCCAGCGTCGTCGCCGCCAGCAGGCCATGCATGCCGGGGTGACCCTGGCCGCCGCCGACACCGTGTATTTCAGCGCCGACACCGAGCTGGGCGTGGATGTCTGCGTCGAGCCCTGCGTGGTCTTCGGGCCCGGCGTGCAGGTGGAGCAGGGCGCGCGCATCGCCGCGTTCAGCCACCTGCAGCATGTCCGCATCGCCGCACAGCAGGCCTGTTAACCCTCAACCTACCCAGTGGAACCCGCGCAGATGGATATCTACCAGCACCTGTACATCGATGGGCAATGGCGACTCCCGGTTCGCCAGCAGAGCTTCGCCAGTTTCGACCCGAGTGACGAGAGCGTGCTGGCCCAGGTGCCGGCAGCCAGTGCCGAGGATATCGAGCTGGCGGTGCAGGCCGCGCGCAGGGCCTTCGATGAGGGCCCCTGGCCGCGTTTGTCGGGCGCCGAGCGGGCCACCCTGTTGCGCGCCATCGCCGCCGGGATTCGTCAGCGTCTGCCGCAGCTTGCCGAGCTGGAGGTGCGCGA
>DASUOY010000119.1:0-3488 GCA_036276395.1 Pseudomonas sp. | reverse complement strand
GCACTGCCTGGCGTGCGAGGCCGCTCATGCGCGAAACATCGGCGCAGGATCGACCGCGTCAGGCAATTCAATCCCGGAAAAGGCTACTATATGATCTGCCAGAATATCGAGCCATTGCGCCACGCTTTCGGCATAGGCTGTTGATTTCCACTGAGATTTGACCCGGGATGGGCATAAATTTCCACTGAGAAGTGACCCAGGTGGAAGGTATGTCCCGCGTTGCGGGTGCCGGGTCAAGAGGTTGGTTTTTCCTTTCTGATTTTTGGGGCGGCTGTGCTGGCTTTGAAGCGGAAGCTATCGTTGCCGGTTTCCAGGATGTGGCAATGATGGGTGAGCCGGTCCAGCAGGGCGGTTGTCATTTTGGCATCCCCGAACACCTCGGCCCATTCGCTGAAGCTGAGGTTGGTGGTAATCACGACGCTGGTGCGCTCGTAAAGCTTGGACAGCAGGTGGAACAGCAGAGCTCCACCTGAGGGGCTGAACGGCAGGTAGCCGAGCTCGTCGAGGATGACGAGGTCAAGGCGAAGTAGCCGCTCGGCCAATAGCCCTGCCTTGTTTGCGGCCTTTTCCTGTTCCAGCGCATTGACCAGATCAACGGTGGCGAAGAAGCGGACCTTCTTGCGGTGATGCTCCACGGCCTGGACGCCGAGTGCGGTGGCGACGTGTGACTTTCCGGTGCCGGGTCCGCCGATCAGGACCACGTTGTCGGCACCATCCATAAACTCGCCGCGATGCAGTTGCCGAACCTTGGCTTCATTTATCTCGCTGGCGGCAAAGTCGAACCCGACCATGTCCTTGTAGGCCGGGAACCGGGCGGCCTTGATCTGGTAGGCGATGGACCTGACCTCTCGCTCGGCCATCTCCGCCTTGAGCAGTGCCGAGAGGATCGGCACCGCTGCTTCGAACGCCGGGGCACCTTGCTCGATCAAGTCGCCGACGGCACCAGCCATGCCATACATCTTGAGGCTGCGCAGCATGACCATGACGGCAGCACTGGCGGGATCATGACGCATGGCGCAACTCCCTCAGGTTATCATAGCGCTCAACATTGGCGCGTGGTTCCTGAGCGAGGCGCAGGGCCTGGGGCGCGTCGATCGGGGATGCCGGTGGTGCTTTGCCATCGGTCAGCCGGTGCAGGATATTGAGAACGTGGGTCTTGGTCGCGACCCCGGCTTCAAGCGCAAGTTCGACTGCACGAAGTACCACATGCTCATCATGATGCAGCACGAGCGCCAGGATCTCCGCCATCTCCCGGTCACCGCCGACGCGCTTGAGGAGTCGGCCCTGCAACTGCCTGAACGCATCAGGCATCTCGGTGAATGGCGCGCCATTGCGCAGCGCCCCAGGCTTGCGCTGGATCACCGCCAGATAGTGCCGCCAGTCATAGATAGTCCGCCCCGGCTGCTGATGTGAGCGCTCGATAATCCGGGGATGTTCGCACAGGATCTGGCCTTCGGCGGCGACGGCGATCCGCTCGGGATAAATCCTGACGCTCACCGGGCGGTTGGCGAAGGAGGCGGGCACACTGTAACGGTTGCGCTCAAAGGCTACCAGGCACGTTGGCGATACCCGCTTGGTATGTTCGACAAAGCCGTCAAAGGGTCGCCCCAGCGGCATCAGGCTGGCGATCTCGGCAGCATGCACATCGGCGACGGTGCCAGGCAAGCCGCCATGCTGGATAAGCGCCCATTGCTCGATGCAGCGTTCCTCGAGCCAGGCGTTGAGCGCATCAAGGTCCGGGAAGCTTGGCATCGGCTGCCACAGCCGGCGGCGTGCATCCTGGACGTTCTTCTCGACTTGGCCTTTCTCCCAGCCTGACGCCGGATTACAAAAATCCGTCTCGAACAGATAATGGCTCGCCATCGCAGCGAACCGGGCATTGACCTGTCGGGCCTTGCCCGTACCGATCCGGTCAACAGCGGTTCGCATGTTGTCGAAGATACCACGCTGCGGCACGCCGCCCAGCACCCGGAACGCCTGGGTCAGCGCGTCAAACAGCATCTCGTGCGTCTGCAGCGGGTAGGCTCGTACAGTAAACGCCCGGCTGTGTGACAACTTGGTGTGCGCCGCCTGCAGCTTGGTCTGCTTGCCAGCAATGATCGCCCAGTCCTCGCTCCAGTCGAACTGGAACGCCTCGCCCGGCGCAAACACCAGCGGCACGAAGGTGCCGCGCCCGCTGGTCTGCTGCTCACGCTGCCGATCAGCCTTCCACGCGCGCACAAAGGCAGCGACACGCCCGTAGGACCCATCATAGCCCAACGTCACAAGGTCGGCGTGCATCTGCCTGGCCGTGCGCTTCTGCTTGCGTGACTTGCCAGCTTCGATCCGGAGCCAGCCTGACAGCTTCTCGGCAAACGGATCCAGCTTGCTCGGTCGACCGGAAGCCTTGAACTGCGGCTCCACCGTGCCAGATCGCAGATACTTGCGGATCGTATTGCGCGACAATCCTGTCCGCCGCTCTATCTCCCGGATCGGCATCTTCTCCCGAAAATGCCAACGCCGAATTACGCTCAGTAACGCCATGTCGATCACTCCATGTTGCCTCCAAACAGTCAGTTGGAGGTGGTTCAAACATGGGTCACTTCTCAGTGGAAATTTATGCCCATCCCGGGTCAAATCTCAGTGGAAATCAACACACGGGCAGCCAGATGAAAATAGGCGCCGCTGCTGCCGAATTCTTCGGTAAGGAACGCCAGCGATCGATCGCGAAGGTCGGCACCCGTGCGGATTCCCAGCGATTCCATCTTTTTCGCCGTCACCGGACCGACGCCGCGAAACCGGCTGACGGGCAGTGAGGCAACAAACGCAGCCCCGCGGCGGGGTGGAATGACGCAAATCCCGTCAGGCTTGTTCTGGTCCGACGCCAGCTTGGCAATGAACTTGTTGTAGGAAACGCCGGCCGAAGCCGTCAGCCGGGTTTCGGCTTTGATGCGCTGGCGAATGTCCTCGGCAATGGCGGTAGCCGAGCCCAGCCCACGCCGATCGTCGGTCACGTCCAGATAGGCCTCATCAAGCGATAGCGGTTCGATGAGGTCGGTATAATCGGCGAAGATGGCGCGGATCTGGTCCGAGACAGCGCGATAGACATCAAAGCGCGGCGGCACGAAGACAAGTTCGGGACATTTCCGCCTGGCAGTGACCGAGGCCATGGCGGATCGCACGCCATATGTGCGCGCTTCATAGCTTGCAGCGGCCACAACGCCGCGCGCGCTCGACCCGCCCACCGCGACCGGCTTGCCGCGCAGCGAAGGATCGTCGCGCTGCTCGACCGACGCGAAAAAGGCGTCCATGTCGATATGGATGATCTTGCGCGGGTGCATTACAATGGGAACATACAATGAACAGAGCGCACCATTCAATCGCTATTGTTCGCCTGCCAGCCTGATCGCTGCGGATTAATGATAGCTCTCTGCCGCCGGCAAGGCCTTGTCGATAGTCGCAGCAAGTGTTTCCAATCTGTACGGTTTGGAGATCAGGGGATAACCTTC
>DASUOY010000118.1:0-16387 GCA_036276395.1 Pseudomonas sp. | reverse complement strand
CCGAGCCCTTCGTGCTCACTGGCGGCGGGCCGGGCAATGCCACCACCTTCCTTAGCCAGACTCTGACGCAGATGGCCATCGGCCAGTTCGACCTGGGCCCGGCGGCGGCGTTCTCTCTGGTGTATTTCCTGATCATCCTGCTGGTGTCCTGGCTGTTCTACACCGCCATGACCCACAACGATAAGACCCGCTGAGGCCGCGACCATGACCCTACGCAAACAAGTGGTGCTGCTGCTCTATATCCTGTTTCTGCTGGTGCCGATCTACTGGCTGCTGAACATGTCGTTCAAGAGCAACAGCGAAATCCTCGGCGGCCTGACGCTCTGGCCCCATGACCTGACCCTGGCCAACTACCGGGTGATCTTCACCGACCCCAGCTGGTACGAGGGCTACCTCAACTCGCTGTACTACGTGACCCTGAACACCCTGATCTCCCTGACGGTGGCGCTGCCGGCGGCCTATGCGTTTTCGCGCTACCGCTTTCTCGGCGACAAGCACCTGTTCTTCTGGCTGTTGACCAATCGCATGGCGCCGCCAGCGGTGTTTCTGCTGCCGTTCTTCCAGCTGTATTCCTCGATCGGCCTGTTCGACACCCATATCGCCGTGGCCCTGGCGCACTGCCTGTTCAACGTGCCGCTGGCGGTGTGGATTCTCGAAGGCTTTATGTCCGGGGTGCCGAAGGAGATCGACGAAACCGCCTATATCGACGGCTACAGCTTCCCGAAATTCTTCGTGAAGATCTTTATCCCGCTGATCGGCTCGGGCATCGGCGTCACGGCGTTCTTCTGCTTTATGTTTTCCTGGGTCGAGCTGCTCCTGGCGCGCACCCTGACCTCGGTCAACGCCAAGCCGATCGCCGCGGTGATGACCCGCACTGTATCGGCCTCGGGGATCGACTGGGGGGTACTGGCGGCGGCGGGGGTGCTGACCATCCTGCCCGGCATGCTGGTGATCTGGTTCGTGCGCAACCATGTGGCCAAGGGCTTCGCCCTGGGCCGGGTATAAGGAGAGAAATGATGGATTGGATGGCCTGGACTCTGCCCACCGCGCTGTTCTTCGGCGGCATCGCCATGCTGCTGGTGGGCATGACGGTATGGGAACTGCGCTCGCCCTGCATCGAGCGCAAAGGTTACCTGCCGATTGCCACCACCCGTGGTGATCGGCTGTTTATCGGTCTGCTCGGCAGCGCCTACCTGCACCTGTTGGTGGTGGGCGCGACCGATTGGAGTGTCTGGATAGCTTCGCTGCTGTCCCTGTTCTGGTTGTTTGCAGTGATGCGCTGGGGCTAAGCGGGCTGCCTCGGGCGTGTTTGTACGCCTGTAACCCACTTGCCTCACCTAAAACCCTGAGATGGAGGTCTCTATGTTCGACAATAACAACAAAACGCGACATAGCATGGCGCTGGCGGCCCTGCTGACGTTGTCCGGCCTGAGCGGCGCAGCCTGGGCCGATGCCTATGAGGACGCGGCGAAGAAATGGATAGGTTCGGAGTTCAGCCCCTCGACTTTGACGCCCGAGCAGCAGCTGGAAGAGCTGAAGTGGTTTATCAAGGCGGCCGAGCCGTTTCGCGGCATGAGCATCAGCGTCGCCTCGGAAACCATCGCCACCCACGAGTACGAGTCCAAGGTGCTGGCCAAGGCCTTCAGTGAAATCACCGGCATCCAGCTCAAGCACGACCTGATGCAGGAAGGCGATGTGGTGGAAAAACTGCAGACCCAGATGCAGTCGGACAAGAACATCTATGACGGCTATATCAACGACTCCGATCTGATCGGCACCCACTTCCGTTACGGTAAGGCCGTGTCGCTGACCGACATGATGGCCGGCGATGGCAAGGACTTCACCTCGCCGACCCTGGACCTCAAAGACTTTATCGGCCTGTCCTTTACCACCGGGCCGGACGGCAAGCTGTATCAGCTGCCCGACCAGCAGTTCGCCAACCTCTACTGGTTCCGCGCCGACTGGTTCGAGCGTCCGGAGTTGAAGGCCAAGTTCAAGGAAATCTACGGCTACGAGCTGGGCGTGCCGGTCAACTGGTCCGCCTATGAAGATATCGCCGAGTTCTTCTCCGAGAAGGTCAAGGAAATCGACGGCCAGCGCGTCTATGGCCATATGGATTACGGCAAGAAAGACCCGTCCCTGGGCTGGCGTTTCACCGATGCCTGGTTCTCCATGGCCGGTGGCGGCGACAAGGGCCTGCCCAACGGTTTGCCGGTGGACGAGTGGGGCATTCGCGTAGACGGCTGCCGCCCGGTGGGTTCCAGCGTTTCCCGCGGTGGCGACACCAACGGCCCGGCGGCGGTCTATGCGACCACCAAGTACGTCGACTGGATGCGCCAATACGCGCCGCCGGAAGCCCAGGGCATGACCTTCTCCGAAGCCGGCCCGGTACCGGCCCAGGGCAGCATCGCGCAGCAGATCTTCTGGTACACCGCCTTTACCGCCGATATGAACAAGCCGGGGCTGCCGGTGGTTAACGAGGACGGCACGCCGAAATGGCGCATGGCGCCGTCGCCCAAGGGGCCGTACTGGGAAGAGGGCATGAAGCTGGGTTATCAGGACGCCGGTTCCTGGACCTTCCTCAAATCTACCCCGGACAAGCAGCGCCTGGCGGCCTGGCTGTACGCCCAGTTCGTCACCTCGAAAACCGTATCGTTGAAGAAGACCCTGGTCGGCCTGACGCCGATTCGTGAGTCGGATATCAACTCCCAGGCCATGACCGATGCCGCGCCAAAGCTTGGCGGTCTGGTGGAGTTCTATCGCAGCCCGGCCCGCGTGCAGTGGACCCCGACCGGCACCAACGTACCGGACTATCCGCGTCTGGCGCAGCTGTGGTGGCAGTTTATCGCCGAGGCGGCCAGTGGCGACAAGTCGCCGCAAGAGGCGCTGGATGGCCTGGCCGGGGCCCAGGACACCATCCTCGGTCGTCTGGAGCGCTCCAACGTGCTGGGCGAATGCGGACCCAAGCTCAATGAGCCGAAAGACCCGCAATACTGGCTGGATCAACCCGGCGCGCCCAAGCCTAAGCTGGCCAACGAGAAGCCCAAGGGTGAAACCATCAACTACAACGAACTGCTGAAGTCCTGGGAGCAGGCGCGCAACTGAGGTCCGCCTGCAATAAAACCCGCGTAATAAAAAAGGCCGCTTAGTTAAGCGGCCTTTTTCTTGTCAGGTTAAGCGATCAATCGTCGCTGCCCATGATGCCGAAGATCTGCAGCAGGCTGACGAACAGGTTGTAGATGGATACATACAGGCTGATGGTGGCCATGATGTAGTTGCGCTCACCGCCGTGGATGATGGCGCTGGTCTGATACAGGATGCACACCGAGGAGAACAGCACGAAACCGGCGCTGATCGCCAGCTGCAGACCGCTGATCTCAAAGAACAGGCTGGCCAGGGTGGCGCCCAGCAACACGAAGAAACCTGCGGTGATAAAACCACCGAGGAAGCTCATGTCCTTGCGGGTGGTCAACACATAGGCCGACAAGCCGCAGAACACCAACGCAGTCATGGCAAAGGCCGAGCTGACCACTTCGGCGCCGTTGGCCATGCCCAGGTAGCGATTGAGGATCGGGCCCAGGGTGTAACCCATAAAGCCGGTTAGGGCGAGGGTGGAAACCAGGCCCCAGGACGAGTTGCGCAGCTTGGCGGTGAGGAAGAACAGGCCGTAGAAGCCGATCAACACCACAAAGATATTCGGATAAGGCACGTTGGCCCGCTGCGCCAGAAAGGCTACCAGGCCACTAAAGGCCAGGGTGATGGCCAGCAGGCCATAAGTGTTGCGCAGGACGCGGCTGACTTCTTGCTGCTCAACCTGCGTGTGGTCGAGGGCATAATTGTGGTCGTTCATGGCGACACTCCTATAGAGGCTAAGGGTTCCGTGACCAAGGTCGAGTTGGATCATAACAGAGCCTGTTAAAGTGCCAACATGCAGAGTTTGACAGCGTGTTGCGTTCGGGTAAGATTGCCGCCCGCACTTACGCCGGAAGCGTGGCAGAGCGGTTGAATGCAACGGTCTTGAAAACCGTCGAAGGGGAAACTCTTCCGTGAGTTCGAATCTCACCGCTTCCGCCAAATTCCTCCTGAACGTCGCTGCTAAGCTGTTTTTGGCGTTTGCTTTTTGACGTTCATGCGCCAAGCTTGGTCAAACCAAGCAATAGTTGATCAACCTTTCAACAAACCCGCTATCTGGCGCGGTTGACGCAAAATGGGGTGTCGCTTGATTAGGGTGCTAGTAGTCGATGACCACGACTTGGTGCGTACGGGCATCACCCGTATGTTGGCCGATATCGATGGCCTGCTGGTCGTAGGCCAGGCCGAATCCGGCGAAGAATCCCTGCACAAAGCTCGCGAACTCAAGCCCGATGTTGTCCTGATGGACATCAAGATGCCCGGCATTGGCGGGCTCGAAGCTACCCGTAAACTGATCCGCAGCCACCCTGACCTGAAGGTCGTGGCCGTGACCGTTTGCGAGGAAGATCCATTCCCCACTCGCTTGCTCCAGGCCGGTGCCGCTGGCTACCTGACCAAGGGCGCCGCGCTGGAGGAAATGGTTCAGGCCATTCGCATGGTGTTCAGCGGTCAGCGTTATATCAGCCCGCAGATTGCCCAGCAGCTAGCGCTCAAGCCGTTTCAGGCGCAGATCGATAGCTCGCCCTTCGATCTGCTGTCCGAGCGCGAAATCCAGATCGCCCTGATGATCGCCAACTGCCACAAAGTGCAAACCATCTCGGACAAGCTCTGTCTGTCGCCGAAAACCGTGAACACCTACCGTTATCGGATCTTCGACAAGCTGTCGATCACCAGCGACGTTGAGCTGGCCTTATTGGCCGTCCGTCACGGCATGGTCGATGCCAACAGCTGACGCAGCTGCAACCACAGCCGCCATCTTCGATTCCAGTGCCTTTCTGGCGACCTGCAGCGGTCGCCCGGGCGTTTATCGCATGTTCGATGGCGAGGCCAAGCTACTCTATGTCGGCAAAGCCAAGAACCTGAAAAAGCGCCTGGCCAGCTACTTCCGCAAGACCGGCCTGGCCCCCAAGACTGCCGCCCTGGTGGGCAAGATCGCCCAGGTCGAAACCACCATTACCGCCAACGAAACCGAGGCGCTGCTGCTCGAGCAGACGCTGATCAAGGAATGGCGGCCGCCCTACAACATCCTGCTGCGCGACGATAAGTCCTATCCCTATGTGTTTCTCTCGGATGGCGACTACCCGCGCCTGAGCATTCACCGTGGGGCGAAAAAGAGTAAGGGCCGTTATTTCGGTCCTTATCCCAGTGCCGGCGCCATTCGCGAAAGCCTCAATCTGTTGCAGAAAGCCTTTCTGGTGCGCCAGTGCGAGGACAGCTTCTTCAAGAACCGCACCAGGCCTTGCCTGCAGTATCAGATCAAGCGCTGCAAGGGGCCTTGCGTCGACTTGCTCACGCCCGAGGAGTACGCCGAGGATGTGCGCCATTCGGTGATGTTCCTCGAAGGTCGCAGCAATGCCCTTAGCGATGAGCTGTCCAGCAGTATGCAGAAGGCCGCCTCTGAGCTGGATTTCGAACGCGCCGCCGAGCTGCGCGACCAGATTTCCCTGCTGCGCCGGGTGCAGGATCAGCAAAGCATGGAAGGCGGCACGGGCGACGTGGATGTGGTCGCCGCCATGGTCAACCCGGGTGGTGCCTGCGTGCACCTGATCAGCGTGCGTGGCGGGCGGGTGCTGGGCAGCAAGAATTTCTTCCCCCAGGTGGCGATCGAGGAGGAGGGCAGTGACGTGCTACTGGCCTTTCTCGCCCAGTATTACCTGGGCAGTCAGGAGCGCGACCTGCCTAGCGAGCTGATCGTCAATGCCCAGCACGAAGATTTCCCCACCCTGATCGCCGCCATCGAGGAGATGCGTGGGCGTCAGTTGAGTATCAGCTATCGCGTGCGCGGTACCCGGGCGCGCTGGCAGCAGTTGGCGGTGACCAATGCAGAGCAAGCCCTGGGCGCGCGCCTGGCCGATCGTCAGCACGTTGCCGCCCGCTTCGAGGCGCTGGCCGAGGCCCTGGCTATGGATGAAGTGCCGCAGCGCCTGGAGTGTTTTGATATCAGCCACTCCAGCGGCGAGGCCACGGTGGCGTCCTGTGTGGTGTTTGGCCCCGAAGGCCCGCTGAAATCCGATTACCGCCGTTACAACATCGAAGGGGTGACGGCGGGTGATGACTACGCTGCCATGCGCCAGGCCTTGAGCCGGCGTTTCAGCAAGGTCAAGGAGGGCGAGGGCAAGCTGCCGGATATCCTCCTGGTGGACGGCGGCAAGGGCCAGTTGGCCATGGCCCGCGAGGTGCTTGAAGAGTTGGCGGTGCCCGAGCTTATTCTGCTCGGTGTGGCCAAGGGCACAACGCGCAAACCGGGCCTGGAAATCCTCTATCTGAATGACGCCGCCCATGAGTTCACCTTGCCAGGCACTTCGCCGGCGCTGCATCTGATTCAGCAGATTCGCGATGAGTCGCACCGTTTTGCCATTACCGGCCACCGCGCACGGCGTGGCAAAGCCCGGCGTACTTCCAGCCTGGAAGAGGTCGCGGGCGTGGGGCCGAAACGCCGGCGCGAGCTGCTCAACCACTTCGGCGGCTTGCAGGAACTGTCCCGCGCCAGTGTCGAGGAAATCGCAAAAGCACCCGGGATCAGTAAAAAGCTTGCCGAGCTGATTTATGCCGCACTGCACAGCGAGTAGAATGCCCGCTCACCTCGCAGCCCAGTTGTGCCGATGAATATCCCCAATCTGCTTACCGTTCTCCGTGTTCTGCTGATCCCTATTTTTATTCTGCTGTTCTATCTACCGTTCAGCTGGAGCTATTGGGCTGCCAGCGCGGTATTCGCCTGCGCTGCCGCCACCGACTGGCTGGATGGTTATCTGGCTCGCCGTCTCGAGCAAAGTACGCCATTCGGCGCCTTTCTCGACCCGGTGGCCGACAAGCTAATGGTGGCCGTGGCCCTGGTGCTGTTGGTGGCCGAACACGCCAACCTCTGGCTGACCCTACCTGCGGCCATCATCATTGGTCGCGAGATAGTGGTCTCGGCACTGCGCGAGTGGATGGCCGAGCTGGGTGCCAGGGCGCAGGTTGCCGTATCCAATTTGGCCAAGTGGAAAACCGCCGCGCAAATGGTTGCTCTGATCGTACTGCTGGCCAACCCGCCGGTATTTACGGCCTGGGTAGTGCTGGGTTATGTGCTGCTGATCATTTCCGCCGTACTGACACTGTGGTCAATGGTGCAGTACCTGATGGTTGCCTGGCCCCACCTCAGCCCCTCGGCAAAAAAGAAATAAGTTTTTTGAATCAAGGGCTTGACCTGTCGCCTTGAAGATATAGAATGGCGCCCGTCAACACGACAAGCGGGAATAGCTCAGTTGGTAGAGCACGACCTTGCCAAGGTCGGGGTCGCGAGTTCGAGTCTCGTTTCCCGCTCCAATTTTAACGGGCCGTTTAAACGGCCTGTTTAGTTTCAAGGCTGAGTAGCAGAGTGGTTATGCACCGGATTGCAAATCCGTGAACGCCGGTTCGATTCCGACCTCAGCCTCCAATTAGAAAAGCCTCGTAGATCAAAGATTTACGAGGCTTTTTTCATTCAGAATCGTAAGCCTTGCGAGCGACTCTACGGCTGTATATAGTCCTGACCTTATTCGCCGTCAGCATCCGCTCGGCTGGATAAGCCTACAAGCGGATCACCAGCCGCTGCGCAAAATGCCCCGATGGTGAAATTGGTAAACACAGCAGACTTAAAATCTGCCGACCGCAAGGTCTTGCCGGTTCGATTCCGGCTCGGGGCACCATCTTCTCTCGCTACAACTCCCTACTTGCATCCCTGTCACGGCGTTGTCGCGCCTCTGTCATACGCCTGCCACCTGCTTTAGCTGCAATCGCTGCAACTCATCTGGAGATGTGGCGATGCGGATTTGCGTGATCGGAGCAGGCTATGTGGGGCTGGTATCGGCTGCGTGTTTTGCCGATATGGGCAATAGGGTGGTTTGCGTCGAGCGCGACGCCCGGCGCCTAGCCGGCTTGCAACGTGGCAGCGTACCAATTTACGAGCCTGGCCTGGAAACGCTGCTCAAGAACCATCTGAGCAGCGGGCAGCTGAGCTTTAGCGAGCACTTGAACGAAGGTATTGCCCAGGCGGAAATTATCTTTATTGCCGTGGGTACGCCCAGCGGCGAGGACGGTTCGGCGGATTTGTCTCATGTCCTGGCCGTTGCCGATGAGTTGGGCGCTAGCCTGCAGCAACCTTGTCTGGTGGTCGATAAATCCACTGTACCGGTGGGCACTGCTGAGCGCGTTGCGCAGCGGATCAACGCCGCGCTGCTCAAGCGCGGCAAGTCGTTCACGGTGCGCCTGGCCAGTAACCCCGAATTTCTCAAGGAAGGCTCGGCCATCGATGATTTTATGCGCCCGGACCGGGTCATCATAGGTTGTGATGATCCTGCCGGCCGTGAACTGCTGCGCCGCCTCTATGCGCCCTTTCTGCGTAACCACGAGCGTTTGCTGTGCATGAGCGTGCGCGCCGCCGAGTTCAGCAAGTACGCGGCCAATGCCTTTCTCGCCACCAAGATCTCCTTTATCAACGAAATGGCCGGGCTTTGCACGCGCCTGGAGGTGGATATCGAGGAGGTGCGCCGCGGTATTGGCAGCGATAAGCGCATCGGCACGCACTTTATCTATGCCGGTTGCGGTTATGGCGGTTCCTGTTTCCCCAAGGATGTGCGGGCTCTGATCCGGGCGGCCGAACAGGAGGGCATTGAACCCGGCATCCTGCGCGCAGTCGAAGCCCGTAATGCGTTACAGAAAACCCTGTTGTTTCAGGCCTTGCGCGAACATTTTTCCGGTTATCTGCAAGGGCGGGTGGTGGCACTCTGGGGGCTGGCGTTCAAACCGGGTACCGACGATTTGCGTGAGGCGCCCAGCCTGGTCTTGCTCGATGCGCTGCTTGCTGCGGGTGCCCGGGTGCAGGCGTGTGATCCAGTGGCCTGCAAGGCCGTGGCAAGCCGCTACGCAGAGGCCCTGGCAAGTGAGCAGTTGCGCCTGAGTGAATCACCCTACAGCGCTGTCGAGGGCGCCGATGCCCTGGTGCTGGTGACGGAATGGAAGCAGTTTCGCCAGCCGGATTTCGCCCGCATACGCGGCTTGATGCGCATGCCGGTACTCTTCGATGGACGCAATATCTATGATGGCCAGCAACTCGCCGAGCTGGGTTTTCTCTATCGCGGCATCGGGCGCCCAGCGCTCGGGCATTGTAAGGCCAGTGCAGCCTGATAGACTGCGCGGGCATTTTTGTCCCACTTTTTAAGGCCCCCCATGATCAAGAAATGCTTGTTCCCCGCAGCCGGTTACGGCACCCGCTTCCTGCCTGCAACCAAGGCCATGCCCAAGGAAATGCTGCCAATCGTGAACAAGCCGTTGATCCAGTACGGCGTTGAAGAGGCGCTGGAGGCCGGGTTGACGGAAATCGCCATGATTACCGGCCGTGGCAAGCGCGCCCTGGAAGACCATTTCGATATCAGCTACGAACTCGAACACCAGATCCGCGATACCGACAAGGAAAAGTACCTGGTCGGCATTCGCCGCCTGATCAACGAGTGCAGCTTCTCCTACACCCGTCAGGTGGAGATGAAGGGCCTGGGCCACGCCATCCTCTGTGGCCGCCCGCTGATCGGCGATGAGCCCTTCGCCGTGGTGCTGGCCGATGACCTGTGCCTGAACCTGGAAGGCGACGGCGTGCTGACCCAGATGATCAAGCTGTATAAGCAGTTCCGTTGCTCGATCGTCGCCATCCAGGAAGTACCGCCGGAAGAAACCCACAAATATGGCGTGATTTCCGGTGAGATGATCCGTGATGACATCTACCGGGTTAACAGCATGGTGGAAAAACCCAAGCCGGAAGATGCGCCATCGAACCTGGCGATTATCGGCCGTTATATCCTGACTCCGGATATCTTCGACCTGATCGAGCAGACCGAGCCGGGTAAGGGCGGTGAGATCCAGATCACCGACGCCTTGATGAAGCAGGCCCAGGACGGCTGCGTCATCGCCTACAAATTCAAGGGCAAGCGTTTCGACTGCGGTGGCGCGGAAGGCTATATCGAGGCCACCAACTTCTGCTTCGAAAACCTTTACAAGACCGGCAAGGCCTACTGAGTAAGGCCTGGCATCTAGATCAAACAAGCCACCTGCGGGTGGCTTGTTGGTTTATGGGATCGGCATCGCCTCGCTGCCCGGCCCCAGCGGCTGGCCATAGCTGAACTCGACATAGTTTCCCGCCGGATCGCGCAGCCCACAGTAATAACCGACCGGGTAGGGCTCATCGCGCGGGGCCCAGATCAGGCAGCCTGCGGCTTGCGCCTTGGCGGCTATGGCATCGACCTGATCGCGACTGGCCAGGGCAAAGCCGAAGTGGCTGTAGTCGTCGGCCGCCAGCTGGCGGTCTTGCCCGCCGGGCATGATCACGAAGATAAACGCGTGTTCCTTGCCTGGTTCGGCCATCCAGACAATGCGCGAACCCTTGCCGGCGCGCTGGTGAATCACCCGCATGGCGCAAAATTCCTCGTAGAACGCCACGCAGGCATCCAGATCAGGCACATGCAAGGCGAGGTGGGTCAGGCTAGGGCGCATTTATCTTCTCCTCGGACATGGCATAACTTTAGGCTCATCAGGATTGCAGGGCGATTAGGTTATGCTTGCCGTCTGTTCTGGAGGCTGCAATGAACTACGACTTCGACCTGTTTGTAATTGGCGCCGGTTCCGGTGGTGTGCGCGCCGCACGCTTTGCCGCCGGTTTCGGTGCCCGTGTGGCGGTGGCCGAGAGCCGCTATCTGGGCGGCACCTGCGTCAACGTCGGCTGCGTGCCGAAGAAACTGCTGGTCTATGGTGCGCACTTTGCCGAAGATTTCGAGCAGGCCCAGGGCTTTGGCTGGTCGCTTGAGCCGGCGCAGTTCGACTGGCCGACCCTGATCGCCAACAAGAACCGCGAAATCGACCGTCTGAATGGCATCTACCGCAACCTGCTGGTCAACAGCGGGGTGACCCTGCTCGAAGGCCATGCGCGTTTGCTCGATGAGCACAGCGTCGAGCTGGATGGCCGGCGCTACAGCGCCAAGCATATTCTTATCGCCACCGGCGGCTGGCCACAGATGCCGCAGATTCCAGGGGCCGAGCATGCCATCGACTCGAACCAGGCCTTCTTCCTCGAGCAACTGCCCAAGCGTGTGCTGGTGGTCGGCGGCGGTTATATCGCCGTCGAGTTCGCCTCGATCTTCCACGGCCTGGGCGCGCAGACCTCCTTGCTCTATCGCGGCGAGTTGTTCCTGCGCGGCTTCGATGGCGCGGTGCGCCAGCACCTGCGTGAAGAATTGAGCAAACGCGGCGTGGATCTGCAGTTCAACAGCGATATCGCGCGCATCGACAAACAGGCCGATGGCAGCCTGCTGGCGACGCTCAAGGATGGTCGCGTGCTAGAAACCGACTGTGTGTTCTATGCCACCGGACGCCGGCCGATGCTGGATAACCTGGGGCTGGAGAACACCGCGGTGCAACTGGATGAGCGCGGCTATATCCAGGTCGATGAGCAGTACCAGAGCAACGTACCCTCGATTCTGGCTATCGGTGATGTGATCGGCCGCGTACAGCTGACCCCGGTGGCCCTGGCCGAAGGCATGGCGGTGGCGCGCCGGCTGTTCAAGCCCGAGGAGTATCGCCCAGTCGACTACCAGATGATCCCGACTGCGGTGTTCAGCCTGCCGAATATCGGCACCGTGGGCCTTAGCGAGGAGCAGGCGCGGGAAGCCGGCCACCGGGTGAAGATTTTCGAGAGCCGCTTCCGCCCGATGAAGCTTACGCTGACCGAATGCCAGGAGCGCACCCTGATGAAACTGGTAGTGGATGCCGACAGCGACCGCGTGCTGGGTTGCCATATGGTCGGCCCGGAGGCCGGCGAGATCATCCAGGGGCTGGCGGTGGCGCTGAAAGCCGGGGCGACCAAGCAGATGTTCGACGAAACCATCGGCGTGCACCCGACGGCCGCCGAGGAGTTTGTCACCATGCGCACAGCTGCCGCGTCCTGAGGTCACTATGGCTCAACTGTTCTATCTGGCCGACCTGTTCGGCGTGGCGGTATTTGCCATCACCGGCGCCTTGATGGCCGGGCGCAAGTCCATGGACCTGTTCGGCGTGCTGGTTATCGCCATCATCACCGCCCTGGGCGGCGGCACCCTGCGCGATGTGATACTGGATAACCACCCGGTGAGCTGGATCCGCAATGACCTCTATATAGTCGTTGCCTCCGTGGCCGCAGTGGGCACCGTGGTCTGGGTGCGTTTGACCCAGCCGATTCACGAGAAGGGCCTGCTGCTGGCCGACGCTTTTGGCCTGGCGGTTTTTACCGTGATCGGCACCGAGGTCGCGCTGCAGCACAATGTGCCCTATAGCACGGCGGTGATCATGGGCGTGATGACCGGGGTGGCCGGTGGGGTCATGCGCGATGTGATCTGCAACGAGATTCCGCTGATCTTCCAGAAGGAAATCTACGCCACCGCCTGCATCGCCGGCGCCCTGGTGTTTATCGGCCTGCGCGCTTTGGATACCCCGCACTGGCTGGATACCTGCGTTGCCATGCTCACCGTGCTGCTGATCCGCCTGGCGGCGATTCGCTGGCATGTATCCTTGCCGCGCTTTCATTTATTGGATCGCGACTGACGCTCGGGCACCTGGCTTATCAGGCGCCGCCAGCCTGCGTTTGGCAGTCTGGCTTGCGGCTGATGGCTATCTAATAAAATCAGTCATTTAGCTTTCATAGCTAATGCTTCTTGTCTTCTCTGCTGCCTGACTGTGATCACAGCCGCTCTTGCCTGCCCGAAAGCACCGCAGCAGACCCGCCCGGCACTGGACGTGGGCGGTTGCTGAGCTAGGGTAAGACCATGGGGTAGAGAGATTGCTACGACAGGGACGCATCTATGGACAGATACTTGGTGCTGCCCTTCCGGCTTGCCGGGCAGCACTTTGCAGTGGCGCTCGATAATGTCGTTCGGGTATTGCCGGCACTGCTGAGCACACCGTTACCGGGAGCGCCGGCGACGGTCTGCGGGCTGGTTAACGTACAGGGCAAGATATTGCCAGTGGTGGATCTGGCCCGGCGCTTCGACTGGCCGGCGGCGCCCCTGGCACTCTGGCAACCCTTTATCTGGTTGCAGACCAGTAAACGCGAGCTGCTGCTGCCGGTGGATCAGGTGGCGGCGGTTTGCAGCTACGCGGCCGCCGATTTTTCGCCGGCCCCCGATCCCCATGTACCCTCCAATCTGCTGCACGGCGTACTGCGCACGGCCGAAGGCATGCTGCTGATCCAGGATGTCGAGCAGCTGCTCAATGAAGCCGACGAGCGTTTATTGGCCGTGGCCCTGGCCCGCCAGGAGGGCGCAGCCGATGCCAGAGCTTGAGCGCCGCAGTTCGCCGCAATTGCTTCAGGCCTTGGTGCACAAGGTTCATCAGCACCTGGGCCTGGATTTTTCCGCCGAGCGCAGCGCCGAGTTGCTGCGCCGCCTGCAACTGCTGGCCGTGGAACAGCAGGCCGAGGATCCTCATGAGTGGTTGCAGCACCTGGCGTTCGCCGAGTGGGATGCCGCGTTGGTGCAGAGCCTGGTACCGGTCTTCAGCGTGGGGGAAACCTACTTCCGCCGCGATGCGCCAACCTTCGACTGGCTGGCCCAGGAACATCTAGCCAGCCTGATCGCACGGCGGCGGCAAAGTGGGCAGCGCAGCCTGCGCCTATGGAGCGCGGGTTGCTGTACCGGCGAGGAGGCCTACAGCCTGTTATTCCTGCTCGACGACTTGCTGGGCAGCGAGCGCAACAGCTGGACAATAGAGCTGATCGCCAGCGATATCAGCAAGCAGTTCCTGGCCCGGGCCGAACAGGCGGTCTATGGCAGCAACGCCTTTCGCCGCAATGAAACCGTCTTTCGCCAGCGTTATTTCGAGGCCGAAGGCCGTTCCTGGCGGGTACGGCAGCAGTGGCGTGGGCGCATCCGCTTTATCCAGTACAACTTTATGGATGAGTTACCCAGCAGCTTGTGCAGCGGAGTCGACCTGCTGCTCTGTCGCAACGTGCTGATGTATTTCTCGACCCAGCATGCCCCCCGCGTACTCAAACGCCTGCTGGGCAGCCTCGACCCTGAAGGCTTGCTGCTGCTCGGCGCCGTCGAAGCCAGCATTGCCACCCAGGCCGGGCTCAGTGGCAGCTGGGCCGGCTGCAACTATGCGCTGCGCGGCTCGGCCCTGGCCACCGCCCGTTCGGCGCTCGAGCGCGGACCGCTCGGCCAAGCGGGTAGTGCGCCTCAGGCCGACAGCGAGTTGCTGCAGCGCCGCCCTGCGGCGCCAATCAAGCTGCCTCCCGCCAACCTTCCGCTGCCACCTCCAAGCCCTGAACCCCAGGCCGCGGTGGCGATCAACAGCACGGATTACTGGCAGCAGGCCCAGCACGCCCTGAGCGCCCAGCAGTATGCGCAGGCCCGCGAAGCGCTGCAGGCCTACCTGGCCTGCACCGGCCTGAGCCGCAGTCAACAGCAGCAGGCCTGCCTGCTGCTGGCACGCAGCTGGGCCGACCAGCAACACCTCGAACAAGCCCAGCAATGGTTGCAGCGCGCCTTGCAGCTGCAACCCGACGATGCCATGGCTTACTGGTTGCAAGCCCAATTGGCGCAGCAGCAGGGTGAACAGGCGGATGCCCTGGGGGCTCTGCATAAGGCGCTTTACCTGGAGCCCGATTTTATCCTGGCGCATTTTCTCCAGGCCCAGCTGCTGGCCGCCCAGGGGCAGCGTCAGGGCAGCGCGCGGGCCTTGCGTATCTGCCGCCAGTTGCTGCAGGCGCAGGATGCCGAGGCCCTGGTGCCCCATGGCGAGGGCATAAGCTGCGCGCAGTTGCTGCGCCTGTGTGAACAACTGATGCAGGAAGCCGACTCATGTCCGAGCCCATAGACAACAGCAGCCGCTGGCAACAACTGCGCGAGCGCCTTGGCGAGCTTGAGCAGCGCCTGCTCGATGGCTTTGCCTTGACCCCGCAAGATCTGGCCGAACGCCTGCAGCTGCGCACCCAGCAGTGGGCCGGCGCCGTGCAGGCCGAAGCTGCGCAGGACCTGCTGGAGGTACTGAACTTCAGCCTGAGCCATGAGCGTTATGCCATCGGCAGCGAGCATGTGGCCCAGGTGCTGCCGCTCAACCAGTACACGCCGTTGCCGGGCACCCCGGCCCATGTGCTGGGCATAGTCAATGTGCGGGGGCGTATCGTCTCGGTGGTGGATTTGCGTGTGCTGTTCGAGCTGCCCATGGGCAACCTGTCCGATCGCAGCTTCCTGTTGATCCTGCAGAACCCGGAGATGGAGTTCGGCCTGCTGATCGACCGGGTGCTGGGCGTCAGCGAGATCAGTCGCGCCAGCCTGCAAAAGGATCTGGCCAATCTATCCGGGATACGGGCCAGCTACCTGCTCGGGGTTACCACGCAGCAATGCACGGTACTCGACGGTGGCCGCCTGCTGGGCGACCCGAATATGCGGGTAATGGCCGAGTGACTGAACATTCAAGAACAAGGAGCAAGAGCGCGCGATGATGAATGGAATGATGCGATTGAACATAGGCGGCAAGCTACTCCTGGCCTTCGCCTTGCTGATCCTGGGCTTCGGCGGCCTGCTGTTCACCACCCTGGAGCGCTTTGTCAGCCTGCAGGCCAGTGAAGAGGCGCAATTTGAGCAGCACTACGAGCGCATTTCCGCGGTCAAGGAGCTGCGCATCAATATCGCCGCACAGCGCAGCGAGGTACTGCTGGCGATCAACCAGGGCAGCGAAGCCGAACTGGATAAGCATGAGGAAGAAATTCGCCAGCGCAGTGCGATCAACGACAGGCTGGTCAAGCAACTGCAACAGGCGGTGAGCGACGATGGCGAGGCCAGCGAGCTGCTCGAGCAACTGCTGCTGGCGCGCAAGCAGATGGCCGACACCCGCACCACGCAATTGCAAATGATCCGCGCCGGGCAGCTGGATGAAGCGCTGCAACTGAGCAAGGGCGCGCAACTGGACAGGTTCGAGAGAATCCATGAGCTGGGCCTGCAACTGGCCGCACTGACCGAGCAACGCATCGCCGCAGCCCTGGAGCACTCGCGGCAAAGCCTGGAAGCGTTGCGTGAGCGTATCCGCAACCTGAGCCTGCTGCTGGTCGGTGGCAGCGCCGTGCTGGCCTGGTTGTTGAGCCGGCATATTGCCGCGCCGCTGGCGCGCCTGACCGCCTGGGCCGAACAGATCGGTCGCGGCGAAATACCCCGCGAAGTCAGCGGCAGCCCGCGTCAGGATGAAGTGGGGCGGCTGGCCCAGGCCTTCGTCGAGATGAGCC
>DASUOY010000117.1:0-6633 GCA_036276395.1 Pseudomonas sp. | reverse complement strand
CAGTTCGCTGAGTACGCGCTTGGCCTGCTCGATCTCGTCACGGCGGGCGGCGCGCCCGAGCAGCTCCAGGGAGGCGGCTTCCATCGCCCAGATCAAGGCGCGGTAGGTCAGCGGCTCGGCGGCCAGGGTGTCGCCATGCAGGCGCTCACCGAGCAGCCGCGCCATCTCGGCATGGGCGCGCTGGCGGTGCGCGGCCAGGGGCGAGTCGGCCCGCAACGCCTCCTCCTGCATCAGACGGATAATCGGCCCGACCGCCAGGTGGTAATCGAAATAACGCCCGACCATGGCGCGCAGCCAGGCCTGCGGGCTGCCGGCGCTGCTCTGCATTTCACTGAAGCGCGACAGCAGCAGGGACACCGCCGTCTGGTAGATACCCTCCAGCACCTGCATCTTGTTTTCGAAGTATTTGTAGAAGGTGCGCCGCGACACATTGGCCGCCGCCAGCAGGTCATTGACCGTGGTGTCGGCCAGGCCCTTGCGGGCAAACACCGGGATCGCCGCCAACTGGATATTGGTGCGCTGCAAATGACCGATCAGCGGCCCTTCGCCGTCCTGCTCCTGCTGCTGCGCCACCGCGCCGTAGCCGCCCAGGTCTTCGAATACCGCGCGTACTGCACCGAGTTCGGCCAACGCCTGTTGCATTGCACAGTTCCCAACCAAGGCGCGGGTGACGCAGGCTGCCGAGCTGGTTACTCTGAGCCTCGCCCTAACCGTAGGATTTTTCTTGTGCCGAACACGCTAACACCTTGCCGTGGTTTGCCGCTGGCCATCCTTTTGCTGGTTTTGCTCGCCCCCGCGCTGCAAGCCGCCGAACTGTTCTACCTCGGCCAGCCGATTCCCGACCTGCACAAGCCCTGGAGCAGCGCCGACTACCAGCAGCTGCTGGGCGCCCTGGAAAAGGTCGACAAGACCCAGGCCAACGCTCTGCCCAGACGCAGCGGCGAATTCACCGGGCCGATCTATGCGCGCATGGTCAGCGAAGAGAATTTCCGCCCACAGCTGAATATCTACGCCCCGCTTGAGCTGCGCCAGAACGAGGCCCGCGAAGCCTTGTTCCGCCTCAAGGAGCTGATGCGCCTGTACTTCGATTTTCGCGCCGCGCAGCAACCCTATGCCGCCGAAGCGCTGGGCCTGATGAGTTATTCGCTGCGCCAGCAGGCGGTGCTGTTCACCCTCACCACCGAGTTCTGGATGACCCTGGCGCAGAGCGAACAGAGCAACCCCGTGCGCCTGCAAGGCCTGCATGAAACCAAGGCCGCCGCCGCCATGCTGACCTCAAGCGCCCTGGATTATCTGGGCCTGACCAAGCAATTCGGGCGCGCCGAGCTAGTGCTCTACAGCGCCGAACTGAGCAAGCAGCTGCCGGAGCTGTTTATCCACCTGAGCGGCGAGGTGCGTGAACAATTGCTGCTGCGCTGCGAGCAGCTGGCGCAGCAGCATGCCTATGCCGAGGTACGGCAGAACATGCAGGAACTGCTGCCGGTGCTGCTGAGCATCCAACAGGATGTGCAGGCCAAACTGGCCGCTGCCAAGCCGAGTAAGGTGGCGCAACCCAAGCTCGACCTGTCGGTGCCCGAGGCCGTCGACTCAGCGCAATAAGCCCAGGCCCTTGGCCCGCGCCACCGCCTGGGTGCGCCGCTCGACCCCAAGCTTGCTGTTGATATGGCGGGCGTGGGTTTTCACCGTATGCAGGGAGATAAACAGGCGCTCGCTGATCTCCTGGTTGGAACAACCCTGGGCAATCAGCTGCAGCACCGCCAACTCCCGTGAACTCAGGGCCTCGATTACCCCAGGCTCCGGCAGCTCAAGGCTCTGCACAGGCGCTGCCGGCAGCGCCGCCAGCAGCTCGGCAGTCAGGGGGCATTGCGCCTGCCCCAGCAATTGCGTGCGCAGCCAGTCCGGCTGCTCGTGCAGCAACTGCTGAAACGGCAGCAAGCCGCCCCCCACCGCCAACTGCAGGGCGCTGCGCAACTGCTGCTGGGCCTCGCGCTCACGCCCGCCCTGCAACAGCAGACGCACCAACTGCAGCTGCGCAATGGCCGCGACAAACTGCCCACCCGCGCCCTGGGCACGCAGGCTAAGGGCACGCAGACGGCGCTCGGCCTCGCCCGGCAAACCGCGCAGACACTCCAGCGTGGCCTGGTGCAACTCGATATGCAGCGGCAGTTGCGGATGGAACTCCGGCGCCGCCGCCGCGTGCTCACCGCTGTAGGTCTGGGCCAGCCGGCTCAGCCAGAAGCCGGCCAACTCGCCCTGGCCCTGGAGCAACCACAACTCGCACTTGTGCAGGGTGATCATCGCCAGGTAATAGACCGCCGGAATATCCCAGATATGCATCAGCCGCTCGGCCTCGGCCAACTGGGCAAAGGCTTCGGACAGATTGCCGCAGCGCCCTTCCAGGCTGGCCAGCACACAATGGCCGATCAACAGGCTGCTATCGCGACAGGTGCGAGCCTCGGCTATCCCCGCCAGCAGACGTTGGCGAGCCTGCTGCGGCTGCAAACGCAGGCTGAGCAGGTAACCCTCATACAGGGTCAAGCGGCCGCGCACCGCATACAGGCGCTGCGCCGGCAAATCACTCAAACGTTGCAAGCCCTGCTGCACCTCCTCCAGCGCGCGCAATATCTCGCCGCGAGCCTGCAACACCCGCGCCCGGTCATAGTGGGCCAGGGCCTCGAACAAGGGATTACCGACCCGCTGCGCCAGCTCCAGGGCCTCGCGGTTCAAGCCACGGGCACGCCATAGGTCGCCATGCACTATCGCCAGGTTGGCCAGGCTGGACAGGCACATCAGGCGCTGGCCATAGCGTTCCTGGGACAGGCAGCTCAGCGCCTCGACGCAATACTGCTGGGCCCGCGCGCTATCGCCACGGCCCCGGGCGATCACCCCGCTCAAGGCCATCCATTGCGCCAGCAAGCCTTGCTGCTCGGCGGCACTGGGGGCCGGCAGAAAGCGCTGCAGCTGGCCGAGCAGCTCCTCGGCCGCATCCAGCTGACAAGCCAAGGCCAGGGCCCAGCCATACAGCGCGATCAGGCGCGGCGTGCTGGCCAGCAGGCTGTCGGGCAAGTCCATCTTCCAGCGCAGCAGGGTGGCGACATTCTGCTCGGCCAGCAATTGCTCCTCCGACAGGCTCTGCACCAGATTGGCCGCCACATCCGGCTGGCCGGCACGCAGCGCCTGCTCGATGGCCTCATCCAGCAAACCCTGGGCACTGAACCAGCGACAGGCGCGCAGATGCAGCCCGGCCGGCAGTTGCAACGCCTCGGCAGCCGCCCGGCTGCGCAGCAGATCGGAAAACAGATGGTGATAGCGAAACCACTTGCCCTGCTCGTCCAGGGGCACCAGAAACACCTGATGCGCCTGCAGATGGCGCAGTATCGCGGCGCTGTCATGGGCATCGCGCAGGGCATCGCAGAGCTCGGCGCAGAAGCGCTCCTGGCTGGCGGTTTCATAGAGAAACCCCTGCACCTCGACCGGCAGACGCTCGATCACCTCCTCCAGCAGGTAGTCACGGATCAAGGCTTCGCCGCCATGGGCCAAGGGCGGCGCGCCCTCCTGGGCCTCGCTGGCGGCCAATGACCACAGGCGCAGCCCGGCGACCCAGCCCTCGCTGCGTTGCAACAGGCTGGCCAGGGCGTCGCCGGATAGCGCAGTGCCCTGCAAGGCCAACAACTCGGCACTCTCCTCGGGAGTCAGGCGCAGATCCTGCTCGTGCAGTTCGAGCAACTGGCGTGACAGGCGCAAGCGCGCCAAGTGCCAGTCCGGGCGCTGCCGGCTGGTCACCAATACCAGCAAACCGGCCGGCAGGTGATTGAGGAAAAACTGCAGGCACCGGTCCAGCACCGCGCCCTGGGCCAGATGGTAGTCATCCAGCACCAGCAACAGCGGCTGCTGCGGATCGAGACGCAGGGCCAGTTCATCCAGCAGAGCGTCCAGCCATTCTTCGAAGGCAAAGGGCTGATGGCGCTGACGCAGCCGCAGCAAACCCAGCGCCTCGCTGCCCAGCCCCGGAAAAAACTGCTGCAAGCCGCCGAGCATGCGTTCAAGAAAACGCCCCGGATCACTGTCGCGCTGACTCAAGCCCAGCCACAGGCTTTGCCAGGGCTCGGGCAGGCGCTCGCAAAACTCAATAGCCAGCGAGCTTTTGCCAAAGCCGGCTGGCGCACTGACCAACAGCAAACGCCCGTGCAGCCCGGCCAGCAAACGCTCGCACAGGCGCGGGCGCGGCACGTAACTGGATGGCAATGGCGGACGGTAGAAATGCCCACCCGCTGAAATGGGTGCAGAAACTAAGCCAGGGATTCGAGACAGATCAGTCATCAGCCGGTTTCTTGTAGTAGTCAGGCAGAATCACTACCGATGCCCGCAGACTAGCGCCTTAGGCCGGGCATTTAAAGCCTCGCAAGCAGTCAAAGATCGCAGCCTGCTGCTATAGATGCGTTGCAGCGAGTAGGGTGCGCTAACCAGCGATCTGCGCTGGTGCGCACGGCACACCCTACGATGGAGGGACATAATCTTCAGGCAATAAAAAACCGGCCCCTGGGGGCCGGTTTCTGTTGCTACATCAGTGCTGCTTAGCGAACGCCTGCCTGACGCAGGGCTGCCGGGGTGTAGTCGCTTTCTTTAGCCGGGTAGTCGAACTCGTAGGCACTCTTCTCTTCGTTCTTCATACCCAGGGCCAGGTAACGACCGGACAGCAGGTCATACAGGCTTTCCAGGGTGTACCAAGGCACTTGCTTGTCGTAGTAGTACTGGGCATGGGCCTCAGCTACACGCCACAGGGTACCGCGACCGTCGTAGTGGTCGATCTGCGCGGCTTGCCAGGTATCTTCGTCGAGATAGAAGTCACGCTTGGCATAGATGTGGCGCTCACCCGACTTCAGGGTCGCGGTCACATGCCATACGCGGTGCAGTTCGTAACGGGTCAGATCCTGGTTGATATGGCCAGCCTTGATAACCTCGTCATACTTCAGCTTCGGCGAGTCCAGACGGTAGCTGTTGTAAGGAATGTAGATTTCCTTCTTACCGTTGAGCTTCCACTCGTAACGGTCAGGCGCACCGTTGTACATGTCGAAGTTGTCGGAAGTACGCAGACCGTCAGCAGCGGTACCTGGACCGTCATAGGAAACCTGCGGCGCACGACGCACACGACGCTGACCGGCGTTATACAGCCACGCCAGACGCGGTTCTTTCACCTGGTTGAGGGTTTCGTGCACCAGCAGCACGTTACCAGCCAGACGCGACGGCGCGGTTACCCGCTGCTTGAAGTAGAACAGCACGTTGCTGGCCTTGCTGGTGTCGGCATCCTTCAGAGCACCACGGAAGGTGAACTCATCCTGGAAGTACACCATGCTGTAGGAACCATTGGGCTGCGGAGTCGCCTGGGTTACCAGACGCTTGACGCTGCCGCCGCGGTAGCGGGTGATATGGTTCCAGATGGCTTCCAGACCGTCTTTCGGGATCGGGAAGGGTATGGCCTGCTCGAAGTTCTCCAGACCGTTGCCGCCTTCGACCATCTTGGTGTTGACCGCGTTGCGCTTGGCCGCGTCCAGCACAAAGGCCGGCATGCTGGCGGAACGATGGGTCGGGAACACCGGGAGCTTGTAGCTGTCCGGGTAACGCTTGAACATGGCCTGCTGGCCAGGGGTCAGTTTGTCCTTGTACTGATCCATGTTCTGCGCGGTGATGGTGAACAGCGGCTGCTCGCTGGGGAACGGGTCCGACAGGAAGCCCGCGGCGTCGGCAGTACCGGCGCTGGCCGGCAGGCCGCCAGTCCAGGCCGGAATGGAACCATCGGCATTGCCACCCATTTCCGCGCCGACCGGAGTCAGGCTGGTGCCAAGCTTGGCCGCTTCATCCTGCGATACCGCCGCCATCACACCGCTGGCCAGCAGCGAAAGTGTCAGGACACCGGTTTGCAGCAGGCTTTTTGTTGTTTTCATAGTCATAGTCTTCCTCAAAATTCCCGTCCGCTTAGAAGTTCACGCCAACACTGAGGGCCAGGAAGTCACGATCGATCGAAGTGTTGTATTTGCCGCCAAAGAAATCGGTATAGGCCAGGCTGGCGGTATAGGTGTTCTGGTACTCGGCATCCAGGCCCAGGCTAACGGCCTTGTTACCTTCGCCAAACAATCCATTCGGGCCATAACCATCTACGTCATGGGACCAGGACACGCTTGGACGCAGGTTTATGCCAGCAAATACGTCCGGGTAATCCCAGATGGCGCGAGCGCGGTAGCCCCACGAAGTACTGGTTACGAAACCATCGTCTTCACAGTACTTGGTCAGGTTCTCGGCACCGGCATTGTTACCCAGGCCACCCAAGTTGGTGAGACGGCACTGGTCACCCGGCAGCGGGCCCGAACCATAAATAGGATCACGCCCGTAACGTACGTCGCTGGAGCTCTCCAAGCCGCCTACGTGAGCAATACCAATTTCACCGACCAAGGTAAGACGGCTAGCGCCCATTACTTGGTCAAAGAAGTGAGTAAAGGTTGTCTGGAACTGGGTGATTTCCTTGCGGCGGTAACCGTGCAAATCGGTACCTGGAGTGCCCTGCAGCAAGGACACATTCGGATTAACAGGTGTCAGCCCCGCATAGAGAACGTCAGTGGTGTTGAGTTGCACTGGTGC
>DASUOY010000116.1:0-8891 GCA_036276395.1 Pseudomonas sp. | reverse complement strand
GCGGCAAAGCATCTGATCTGGTGGCTGCTGCCTGTGCCGGCAATGCTCCAGCTGGCGCTGGCCGGGTCGAAGCGCGCCGCCTCCACCTGGGCCAGGCTGAAGTGCCATTTGCGCAGGGCGCGGCCGTCCATGCACTCGATGCTCAACAAGGGCTGGCTCGCTGCGTCGCTTGCACCTGGGGCCGCCAGCTGCTGGCTGTCGAGGTGGAATTGCCAGGCATGCAGGTCGTCGATTTCCAGCATATCGGCGGTTTGCAGGGCGGCGATCAGGGTGTCCGGGGTGGTGCTCATGGGCTGTCCGTATTGGTCAAAAATTAGCGCCCAAGGCGGCGCAGCTGGTTCGATTCGATAATACGTAGGCCACTGTCTTCTTCCAGGGCCAGGCGCCAGAGCGCGCGAGCCAGGACGGTGGCTTCGATGCCGCGGTATTTGCCCGGCAGCCAGCGCATAAAGGGCGCAGCCAGGCGTTCGCCGAGGCGAAATTCCTGGCGGGCACCGAGCAGCAGGGAGGGCCGCACTATGGTCAGTTGCGGCCAGTCCTGATCTTGCAGGGCCTGTTCCATTTCACCCTTGACCTTGTTGTAGAACACCGCCGAGTTGGCGTCGGCGCCCAGGGCGCTGATCACCAGCAGGTGGCGGGCGCCCAGTTCGCGGGCGCGCTTGCCGAAGGCCAGCACCAGGTCATGGTCGACGGCGCGAAAGGCCTGCTGCGAACCGGCCTGCTTGATGGTGCTGCCCAGGCAGCAGAACGCGGTGTCGACCGGGCCGCTGAGTTGCGGCAGCAGCTCCAGCAGCTCGCCCACCGGGTTGAGCAGATGCGGGTGGGCGGCCAGGGGACGCCGGCTGGGGGCGAGAACGCGGGCCACGGTGGGCTCGCTGAGCAAACGGTCCAACAGGTGTTCGCCGGTCAGGCCCGTGGCGCCGGCGAGAAGGATATGTTGGGGGGTCAAATACATAGTGCGAGGTTCTCCGCTGATATTGATCAGCTTATCAGGCTGTTGAGCGGCCGTGCTGTGGCGCAGGCCAGCTTTATGCAGGCGTCAGGGGGTGGCGGCGGTGTTCTCGCCGGACGGGCTGTTGAGGGCGCGTTCGGCCTGCTGCTCGCGCAGCTTGCGCCACTGCGCGAGAACGCGCGGCGCCGGCCAGATTTGCGGCTCAGAGGCTTCGAAACCATCGGCTTGTTCGCGCTCGGCGACGCTGGCCTGGGCCAGTTCGAAGGCGCGTTGCAGGTCGTCGGTCTGCTGCAGGGCTTCGGCAAACAGGGCGCGGCCAAAGTAGGTGAAGTCGTTCTCTTCCGAGCAGCCGAAGGACACCCGGTCGGCGCGGGCGGCGGTCATGATCAGGCTGTGCTCGTTTTGCAGCTTGGGGATAAAGCCGCCGGAGTAGCAGGCGGAAATCACCAGCACCTTGTGCCGGTCCTTCAAGGGTTCGAGCAGCGCCGCCAGTTCGCTGGCGGGCAGGTCGTTGAGTTGCAGGCGTGGCTGGTCGAGGTTGAGCGCGTGGCTGGCCGAGCCGTGGCTGGTCAGGTAGATAAAGATCAGGTCTTCCGGGCCGCTGCGCTCGGCCAGCGCCTGCACCGCGCGGGCCAGGTTGGTGCGGGTGGCCAGGGGGCGGTCGGCGAGGTGGTCGCGGTGGTTGACCAGGCTGATGCGGCCGTGGGCGGCGAAGCGCTCCGTGAGCAGGTCGGCGACATAATCGGCCTCGCGCATAAACACGCTCTGCTTGCCGTCGCCGGCCAGGGTCAGGGCGTACAGCTCGATGGCCGGCGTCGAGGCGGGCAGGGCGGCGATGGCGTTGTCGAGCAGCTGGCCCTGTTGCAACAGGCCGAGCTCCAGCGGGTCGGGCAGGAGTCGCTCCTGCTGGTCGCGAACCTGCTGGCCGCTCTGCCAGGTGCCGCTTTGCTGGCTGCCGTCGGCCAGGGTCAGGCTGCCATTGCCGTTGTACTGGCCGTAGTCGAAATGGCCCTGGTAGACGCTGCCGTCGGCCAGGCTCAAGCGGCCCTCGCCGTGGTAGCTCCAGTCGCTGAACTGGCCTTGGTAGTGGCTGCCGTCGCTGGCCCTGAATTCGCCCTTGCCGGTCAGTGCACCATCGACAAAGTGGCCGCTCCAGACTTCGCCGTCCGCGCTTTGGTAGCGCCCCTGGCCATGGAACTGGTTGGCGCGGAACTGGCCGCTGTAAATATCGCCGTCCGCGCTCTTGAAGCTGCCCATGCCCTGCAGCCGGCCTTGCTCGAAGGCGCCGGAAAACTCGTTGCCCTCGGCGTCGAGCAAAACGCCCTGGCCGTGGGGCTCGCCCCGCTTGAACTGGCCCTGGAAGCTGGCGCCGTTGTGCCACTCCAGCTTGCCCAGGCCGTGGAACTGGCCGTTGCTGAATTCGCCGCGATAGAGCGCATCGCTACGCTTGAGTTGGCCTTCGCCGTGGGGAGTGCCATTGACGAAGGCGCCGGCATAGTGGCTGCCGTCGCTATGCTGCAGATCGCCTTGGCCGTGGAAGCTGCCGTCCTTGAACTGGCCCTGGTAATAGCTGCCATCGCGGTAGTCCAGTCGGCCCTGGCCCTGCAGCAGGCCATCGACCACCTCGCCGCGATAGCGGCTGCCATCGGGTAGCACGGCGTCGGCTGGCAGCAGCGGCTCGCCCTCGCCACAGGCGATCAGCAGCAGGGTGAGACTCAGCGGAGCCAGATAAACAAGGCGGCGCATGACAAGCATCCAGGCAGAAGGTTGTGTGGCGAGTATGCCTTAAACAACTGCGCGGCATGCCTGGCGCGCACAAAAAGCGTGGGCAAAAAAAGCGCGCCGTCGGGCGATGGCGCGCGTGCTTGCAGCGGGACGGATCAGACGAAGCAGAGGGTCAGTGGTTCGGCGATATAGGCTGGTTTTTCCGAGCCTTCGATCTCCAGTACCACCTTGGCCTTGAGCAGCCATTGGCCCGGGTTTTTCTCGTTAGCGTCGGTCAGGGTGACCACCAGGCGCACTTTGGAATCAACCTTGACCGGCTGGATAAAGCGCACGCTGTCCAGGCCATAGTTGACGGCCATTTTCAGGCCCTGGGGCATGATCATGATGCCTTCCATCAACTTGGGCACCAGCGACAGCGAGAGGAAGCCGTGGGCGATGGTGGTGCCGAACGGGGTGAGCTTGGCTTTGACCGGGTCGACGTGGATAAACTGATGGTCGCCCGTGCACTCGGCGAATTGGTTGATGCGTTCCTGGTCGATGGTCAGCCAGTCGGAACGACCGAGCTCTTTGCCGATATAGCTTTGCAGTTCTGCGGCGGGTACTAGGGGCATGTTTTCTCCTTGAAAAACGCGGGTTTTGTTGTTTTGGCGTGGGTAAATCCTTCTGCCCTAAGATCATCATGGCTAGGGTCTAGGGTCAAGTCTTGCGTGGTACTGCAGCGAACCCGCGATAAAACTACGGCAACCGCTGTAAACCGGCCGTTGCGCGGAGCATCTGCCTATAATGCCGGGCATCTGCTTAAGCATTATACGAATCGGAGATTGCCCATCATGTTGCTACGCGGCCTTTCCTGGCTGGTGCTCTGCCAGTTGCTCGGCACGGCCATCAATGTCCTGCTGCTGCCGATGTTGCCGGGGCCGATTATCGGCATGTTGCTGCTGTTCGTTTTTCTGCTGTTGCGCGGCGAAGTGGGTGAACCGCTGCATCTGGCCTCCAGCAGCCTGCTGAAATACCTGCCGTTGCTGCTGGTGCCGCCGGCGGTCGGGGTGATGGCCTATGCCGAGGCGATTGCCGCGGACTTCTGGGCGGTGGCGGGTGCCTTGTTGCTGTCGCTGCTGGTGTCGATCCTGTTCGCCGGCTGGCTGATGCAGAAGCTGATCGACCGTCAGCAGCGCCGGGAGGAGGTATGAGTCTGGAGTGGCAAGCCGCCTGGCAGGCGTTGATCCATCACCCGCTGTTTGGCGTGGGTATCACCCTGGGGGCTTATCAGCTGGCCATCGCCGCCTATGAGAAAAGCCGCTGGGTGTTTCTGCAGCCGGTGTTGCTGTCGATGCTGGCGGTGATCGGCATCCTGCTGGCCTGCGGTCTGAGTTTCGCCGAATACAAGGACAGCGCCGCCGCCCTGACCCTGTTTCTCGGCCCGGCCACCGTGGCCCTGGCGGTGCCGCTGTTTCTCAATCTGCGGCGGATTCGCCAGCTGTTCTGGCCGGTTCTGATCACCCTGCTGCTGGCCGGCGTATTCGCCACCGTGCTGGGGGTGAGTCTGGCCTGGGCCTTCGGCGCCGAGCGGATCATGCTGATGAGCATGGCGCCCAAGTCGGTAACCTCACCGATCGCCATGCTGGTGGCCAACCAGATCGGCGGCATCGCCGCCCTGGCCGCGGTATTCGTGATGATCACCGGAATCATCGGGGCGATAGTCGGCCCCTCGTTGCTCAAACGTTGTGGCGTACAGCACCCGGCAGCCCTGGGCATGGCCCTGGGCCTGACCGCCCATGCGGTGGGTACCGCCCGGGCGTTGCAGGAAGGCGAGGAGTGCGGGGCGTTTGCCGCCCTGGCGATGAGCCTGATGGGGGTGTTTACCGCTGTGCTGTTGCCGCTGGCGATTCTGTTGCTGCTGTGAGGTGATGCCTGTGACCCTGCCGTTGTTCCCGCTCAATACCGTGCTGTTTCCCGGCTGCATTCTGGATCTGCAGATTTTCGAGGCGCGCTACCTGGACATGATCAGCCGCTGCATGAGGCAGGGTGAGGGCTTCGGCGTGGTCTGCATCCTCGAGGGCAGCGAGGTGGGCGAGGCGGCCGGGCAATTCGCCGCAGTCGGCTGCGAGGCGCTGATTCGCGATTTCCAGCAGCGCCCCAACGGCCTGCTGGGCATTCGTGTGCAGGGCGGGCGGCGCTTCCGGGTGCGCCGCGCCACCGTCATGCCCGATCAGCTGACGGTGGCGGAAATCGATTGGCTGGACGAGCCCAGTGATCAGCCATTGCTGGGCGAGCATGCCGACCTGGCGGCCTTGCTCAGTGCCCTCAGCATGCACCCCATGGTGGCGGCTTTGGGCATGCCGGGTGAGCCCGGCGGGCAGGTGGCGTTGGCCAACCAGCTGGCCTATCTGCTGCCGCTGGCGGTGGAGCAGAAGCTGCAGCTGCTGGGCCTGGATCAACCGCAGCAGTGCCTGGAGCTGTTGCATGAGCTGCTTGAGCGCTTGCAGGGCCAGGCGGGCGGCGGCTAGTAGCGATAGCGCAGCAATTCCGCGGACAGTTGCCAGGTGGCGATGCCGCCAAGCAGGGCGGTCATGGCGGGCAGCAGCAACCACCAGATCCTGAGCGACAGGGCCGGTAGCGGCCTGCGCCATTGCACCAGGGCCAGGCTGAGGGCGCAGGTGCAGGCCGCCAGCACGGCTCCAGCGAGGATATCGCTGGGCCAGTGCACACCCAGATAGACCCGCGAGCCGGCGATGGCCGCAGCCGGCAAACTGGCCAGCAGCAACCAGGTCAGACGCATGCGTGCGGGCTGGGCGCCACCGGCCAATACCGCCAGTACCAGGAATAAGGCGAACGCCGCCGAGCTATGGCCGCTGGGAAAGCTGAAGCTATCCAGCGGCTCCAGCAGCACCTGGGGGCGACTGCGTGCGAGCCAGGTTTTCAGGGCGCTGTTGGCCAGTGCGGTCGTCAGTAGCGCGATGCCGGCGAAGCTCAGGGCGCGCCACTGGCGGGTGGCCAGCAGCACCAGGCACAGCAGGGTGGCCGCGGCCAGCTGGGTCGGCAGATCGCCGAGGTGAGTGATCAGCACCATCAGGCTGTCGAGGCTGGCGCTGCGCTGGGTCTGCACCAGGGCCAGCAGGCCCTGGTCGAGCTGGCTTAATTGCGGCCAGTAAAACAGCAGGGCGAGTAACAGCGGCAGACAGGCCGCGCCGGCGATCAGGCTGGCATGACGCTGCTCGCGCAGGCAGCTGTGCACGCTGAGCGCCAGTGTCAGGCCGAGTGCGCCGGCGACTATCCCGGCTTGTGCCCAGAAACCGGGCGGCAGCGGCAGCCGCAAGGCCGCGCCGGTGGCCCAGCCCGGTAGCAGATAGGCCAGCGCCCAGCCAGCGGCGGCCAGCAGGCTGACGGCGAGGAAGCGGCCGAAGGGCATGTCGAACATGCCGGCCACCATCGGCAGCATGGGCCGCAGTGGGCCGATAAAGCGTCCCAGCAGCAGGCTGACCACCCCGTAGCGCTGGAAGTAACCATGGGCACCGGCCAGCCATTGCGGGTTATGCCGCAGCCCCGGCAGGCGGCGGATATCCTGATGGAAGTAGCGTCCTGCCGCATAGGACAGGCAATCGCCCAGTATCCCGCCGCAGTAGGCCAGCAGCAGGGTTTCGCCAAGCGTCAGCACGCCGCTGCCGGCCAGCATGGCCACGGCGAACAGCAGGGCCACGCCGGGCACCAGAATGCCGACAATCGCCAGGCATTCAATGCAGGCGATCAGGAAGATCGCCAGGCCCAGCCATTGTGGGTTGGCTGTAAGCCATAGGGTCAGGCTGTCGAATCCCTGGCTCATAGGTGCGGCTCCGTGGGGGTAAGCAGGTGAAAGTGCAGGCCGGGAACCTGGCCGCGGCGCAATGGGTTGCGTGTGCAGTGGCGGGCAAAGGCGGCGTCGACAAAGCGGTAGGGCAGCTGTTCGTCGCGCCCGCTGGGAATCCCCAGGCGCGGGCACTGCACGATCTGTGCGGGGCGTAAGCCGACATCCTCGACAAACAGGCGCTGAGGGTCGAAGCGCTGGCCATCCCAGTGCGGCACTCTCAGGCCGAGGGCCTTGCACAGCAGGGTTTGCCCGGCGCAGAGCTTCTCCGCCGGCCGCGCCCGGCCCTGGGCGTCGGGGTTGTTGGCCTGCATCTGCGCCAGGCTGTCCGGCCCCGAATGCTGATCCAGCCAGGGGTGCGCGGATTTGATCAGCACCGCATTGCCTGGCCCTTGGGCGCTGAAGTTCAACGAGTCGCCGCCACGGGCGTAGTACATATAGATATGCCCGCCATCCATAAACAGCGCGCGGCGCTTGTGGGTGTAGCCGAGGGAGGCGTGGCTGCCCTTTTCCGCCAGGTAATAGGCCTCGGTTTCGATGATCCGCGCGCTCAGCCACAGTTCGCCATGGCGGTGACGTATCACCTTGCCGAGCAGTTCGCGGGCGAGCAGGCGCGCGTCACGGTCGAAGAAGCTATCGGCCAAGGCGCGGCCTTGCGGCCAGGGCAAACTAAGGTTGGGATCGTCGGGCATCCGGTGTCACTGGTGGGTGGCAGGGCATAGGCTGGGGGCGATCATAACAATAAGAGCCTGCCTTATGTCCGAGCGTGCCAGTAGCGCCCATATCAGCCCCAGCGCCCATTACACCGGCTATATCTGGTATCGCCACCGGCTGGCCGAGGCGGCCTTCGTCACCGGCTTCGGGCGTTTCGTGCATGGCCTGCTCAGCCCCGTTACCTGGGCGGCGCGGGTCGGTTTCGGCCTGGATATCGAGCAGTTTCTGCTGCAGCGGCATCTGCAGATCGATGCGCAGCTGACTGCCGCCATCGAACAGGCTGGCGTACGCCAGGTGGTGGAGATCGCCTGTGGCCTGTCGCCGCGGGGCCGGCGCTTTACCGCGCGTTACCCGGATTTGCGCTACGTGGAGGCCGATTTGCCGCTGATGGCTGCGCGCAAGCGCCTGTTGCTCAGCGGCCAGGGCTGGCTGGGCAGTCGCCACCAGGTGCGTGCGGTGGATATCCTCGCCGCCGGCGGTGCCAGGAGTCTGAGCGCGCTGTTCGCCGAGCTGGACCCGGGCAAGCCGGTGGTGGTGATCACCGAGGGGCTGGTGAATTACTTCGAGCTGGGGGTGATCGAGTCCTTCTGGCAGCGGTTGGCCGAGCAGCTGCGTGGCTTTCCCCAGGCCATCTACCTGACCGAGCTGTACCCGGATCTGCGCGAACACCCGCGTTATCGCCAGTTGCGCTGGGGCGTCGGCCTGATCGGGCGGCTGACCCGCGGCAGCTACCCGCTGCATTACCGCAATGATCAGGCGATTGTGCAGGGCTTTCAGCGGTGCGGGTTCCGCCGGGTTGAGGTGTTCGACCCGAGCAGCGCGAGCCAGGCGCTTGGCCTGGCACCCTCGCGCAGTGCAGGGCTGGTGCGGGTGATCGAGGCGCGCGTCTAGGCGCAGGCCGCTGTCGGCAGTGACTGTAACTGGAACTGCGTCGCCAGCGCCTGGCTGGCCTGCTGGTCGCTGTGCGGGAAGACAAAGGCCAGGCCGTCGCCCCCCTGGCGCAGCGGCAGCAGGGGTTGTGGCGGCAGATCCTTGCACAGCAGGTGCCAGCCGCGGACGGGGGCGTGCGCCGGCAGTTCGCTGCGCAGCAGGCCGCCAAAGAAACCCAGCTCGGCTATTTCAACCGGCCATTCACTGCCGTCGACATGACGCAGGCGTGCTTGGCGCTGGCTGGGGGGTAGGCGGGGTTCGTGGCGCTTTTCCAGATGCAACAGTTGCTCGCGGGCCAGCAGGTTGCTGCCGGCGCTGCGTGGCGGCAGCGCCGCGCCACGCAGGAAGGGACTGTACAGGCGGCTACAGGCCTCGCGCTGTTCGAACTGCGCCAGGTGGTCGGCGTTGTGGATCAGGGCGCAGCTGGCCCTGGCGCAGGCCGCGGCGAACTGGGCGTGTTCCCAGGGCTGGGTGAAGTGGTCGTGCTCGCCTGCCAGCACCAGGGTCGGGCAGCTCGGATGGCGGGTAAAGCCCTGGAAGTCCAGCAGGCGCTGGCTGTTCTGCCGGTAGCGCTCCGCATCGCTGGGCGACAGGCGCTGGATCTGGCGCAGCAGGGCCTTGCGAAATACCGGGGATACCCCGGTCTGCTGCAGCCGCAGCGGGTTGAGCAGGCCGGTCAGGGCTCCATGGGCAAAGTCTTCGCCACGGCCCTCGGCCAACAGCGCCAGG
>DASUOY010000115.1:0-11563 GCA_036276395.1 Pseudomonas sp. | reverse complement strand
GCGCCGTCTGGCGGCCGCCGGTTTCCAGCTGGAGCCCATGCGTATCGAGGAAGTGGACAACTTCTGGGCCAGCCATGGCAACGAACCCGGGCCCGTGCTGTGCTTTGCCGGGCATACCGATGTGGTGCCCACCGGTCCGCTGCAGGCCTGGCAGCACCAGCCGTTCAATGCCCTGATCGATGACGATGGCATGCTCTGCGGCCGCGGCGCAGCCGATATGAAGGGCAGCCTGGCCTCGATGATCATCGCCGTGGAGCGCTTCGTCGCCGAATACCCAGGCCACAAGGGCCGTATCGCCTTTCTGATCACCAGTGACGAGGAAGGCCCGGCCCATCATGGCACCAAGGCCGTGGTCGAGCGCCTGGCCGCCCGCGGCGAGCGCCTGGACTGGTGCATAGTCGGCGAGCCGTCGAGCACCAGCCTGGTCGGCGATGTGGTGAAGAACGGCCGCCGCGGCTCCCTCGGCTGCAAGCTGACGGTACGCGGCGTACAGGGCCATGTGGCCTACCCGCACCTGGCCAAGAACCCCATTCACCTGGCAGCTCCGGCCCTGGCCGAACTGGCCGCCGAGCATTGGGACGACGGCAACGCCTTCTTCCCGCCAACCAGCTTCCAGGTCTCCAACCTCAACTCCGGCACCGGCGCCACCAACGTGATCCCGGGCGAACTGGTCGCGGTATTCAACTTCCGCTTCTCCACCGAATCCACGGTCGAAGGCCTGCAGAAGCGCGTCGAGGCCATACTCGACAAGCACGGCCTGGACTACCACCTGGAGTGGGCGCTGTCCGGCCTGCCGTTTCTCACCGAGCCGGGCGCCCTGCTCGACGCGGTATCGGCCAGCATCAAGCAGGTCACCGGCCGCGACACCCGCGCCTCGACCACCGGCGGCACCTCGGACGGACGCTTTATCGCCACCCTGGGCACCCAGGTGGTGGAACTCGGCCCGGTCAACGCCACCATTCACCAGGTCAACGAGCGGGTGCTGGCCAGCGACCTGGATGTGCTGACCGAGATCTACTATCAGACCCTGGTCAAGCTCCTCGCATGAGCCTGACCTGCCCCATCTGCCAGGGCGCGCTGAGTAGCCTCGCCAATGGCGTGGTCTGCCCTGTCGGCCACAGTTTCGACCGCGCGCGCCAGGGCTACCTGAACCTGTTGCCGGTGCAGCACAAGAACAGCCGCGACCCGGGCGACAACGCCGCCATGGTCGAGGCGCGCCGACGTTTTCTCGACGGCGGCCACTACGCACCGCTGGCCCGGCGCCTGGCCGAGCTGGCGGCCGAACGCAGCCCGCAGCGCTGGCTGGATATAGGTTGTGGCGAGGGCTACTACACCGCGCAGATCGCCGATCTGCTGCCGGATGCCTGCGGCTATGCCCTGGATATCTCCCGCGAGGCGATCAAGCGTGCCTGCAAGCGCGCCCCCCAGCTGACCTGGCTGGTGGCGAGCATGGCCCGCGTACCGCTGAGTGACGCCAGCTGCAACCTGCTGGCCAGCGTATTCAGCCCGCTCGACTGGCAGGAGGCCAAGCGCCTGCTCGCCCCCGGCGGCGGTTTGCTGCGCATGGGGCCGACCAACGAGCACCTGATGCAACTGCGCCAGAAGCTGTATGACGAGGTGCGCGACTATGATGATCAGAAGCATCTGGAGCTGATTCCCGAAGGCATGCGCCTGGCCCACAGCGAAACCCTGAGTTTCAACCTGCAGCTGGACAGCAGCCAGGCCCGCGCCGACCTGCTGGCCATGACCCCGCACGGCTGGCGCGCCAGCGCCGAGAAACGCGCGGCGGTAATCGCCGAACCCTGTGAAGTGACTGTGGCCATCCGCTACGACTGGATCGAGAGACTATGACCATGCGCCAACCGGATATCGAGATCTACCTGAAAGACGCCGACCACACTGCCATCGCCGAGTGGCTGAACACGGCGCTGGGCAGCTGCACGCCCTGGCAGCAGAAGGGTCAGACCTTCAAATGCACGGCCGGCAGCGTGCCGGTCACCTGGCTGCCCAAGGCTGTGGGCAAATGGCACAGCCTGTTTCTGGAAAGCGACGCCACGCCCTGGGCCGATGACCTTGAATGCGCCCAGGCCGCCTTCGCCGCGCTGAATGTGGAAGTGCGCTGCGCACCGGGCGGCTGGCAGGAAGAAGAAAGCGACGAACAGGCCGACCGCTGGATGCGCATCAGCGCCGATGGGGTAGAAGAGATCACCTGGCGCACCGGCTGACGGACAACGCCCGTAGGGTGCGCCACGCGCACCGAATAGCGCGGCATGCCCCCTAAAACGACAAAACCCCGCCTAGGCGGGGTTTGGTTTGCCTGGGCGGTTACTTCTTGCCCATTTTCTTCAGCTCTTCGTCACGCAGTTCACGGCGCAGGATCTTGCCGACGTTGGTGGTCGGCAGCACGTCGCGGAACTCCACGGCCTTGGGCACCTTGTAGCCGGTGACGTTGGCGCGCATATGCTCCATGACCTGCTCTTTGGTCAGGGTTTCACCCGGCTTGACCACCACGAAGATCTTGATCGCCTCGCCCGACTTCTCGTCCGGCACACCGATGGCCGCGCACTGCAGCACGCCCGGCAGGGTGGCCAGCACGTCTTCCAGTTCGTTGGGGTAGACGTTGAAGCCGGACACCAGAATCATGTCCTTCTTGCGGTCGACGATGCGCATATAGCCGTCTTCCTGGATCACCGCGATATCGCCGGTTTTCAACCAGCCATCGGCATCGAGGATTTCGTCGGTGGCTTCCTGGCGCTGCCAGTAGCCCTTCATCACCTGCGGACCCTTGACGCACAACTCGCCAATCGAGCCCAGCGGCTGCTCGACGCCTTCGTCGTTGATCACCTTGCACAGGGTCGAGGGCACCGGGATGCCGATGGTGCCGATCTGGATATTGCGGAACGGGTTGACCGAGGCCACCGGGCTGGTTTCGGTCATGCCGAAGCCTTCGCAGATCGGGCAACCGGTCACCTGCTTCCAGCGCTCGGCAGTGGCCAGTTGCAGGGCCATGCCGCCGGAGAAGGTGGCTTTCAGGCTGGAGAAGTCCAGCTTGCGGAAATCCTCGTTGTTGCACAGGGCGACGAACAGGGTGTTGAGGCCGACAAAACCGGTGAACTTGTACTTGGCCAGGTCCTTGGTCATGGCCGGCAGATCACGCGGGTTGGTGATCAGCACGTTGTGCCCACCAATCAGCATCATCGCCATGCAATGGAAGGTAAAGGCATAGATGTGGTACAGCGGCAGCGGCGCGATCAGCACCTCGCTGCCCTCGCTCATCTCCGCGCCCATCAGCGCCTTGACTTGCAGCATATTGGCGACCAGGTTGCGATGGGTCAGCATCGCACCCTTGGCCACGCCCGTGGTGCCGCCGGTGTATTGCAGCACGGCGATATCGCCACTGCCGGGGGTAGCTTCCTTGACGGCCTGGCCACGGCCCTTGGCCAGGGCGGCGGTGAGTTTGATGGACTGCGGCAGGTTATAGGCCGGCACCATCTTCTTCACATGCTTGACCACGCTGTTGACCAGCAGGCGCTTGAGCGGCGAGAGCATGTCACCGACTTCGGTGATGATGACCGTCTTGATCCCGGTTTTCGGCAGTACCTGTTCGGCCAGGTGGGCCATGTTGGCCAGGCTGACCAGGGCCTTGGCGCCGGAGTCGTTGAACTGATGTTCCATTTCCCGCGCGGTGTACAGCGGGTTGGTGTTGACCACCACCAGGCCGGCACGCAGGGCGCCGAACACTACCACCGGGTACTGCAAGACGTTGGGCAGTTGCACGGCGATACGGTCGCCGGGCTGCAAATCGGTGTGCTGCTGCAGGTAGGCGGCAAACTGGCCGGACAACTCGTACAGCTGGCCATAGGTAAGGGTCTTACCCATATTGCTGAAGGCTGGCTTGTCGGCGAAGCGCTGGCAGGACTCTTTCAGTACCGCCTGAATATTCGGGTACTGGTCAGGATTGATTTCGGAAGCGATCCCGGCAGGATACTTATCCTTCCAAAAGTTCTCGGTCATGGAAGCCCACTCCTCAGCAACAGCTTGATCGTCACCGCGCGCTGGCGGTTGTTTATTGTATGCATGCTCACTCTTGGCCCAGTCCATAGGGCAAAAAGCCGCCCGAGAGTAGCAGCTTTGCCAGGAGGCGACCAGCACCAATACCGGGACACATGGTCATAAAAAAGACCGAATCAATTGATCCGGTCATTTTTATTCAGCCAGGGGAAACCGCTCGAAATCAGGCGATATCACGCAGCTCGCGGCGCAGGATCTTGCCCACCGGGGTCATCGGCAGCGCATCGCGGAAGACGATGTGCTTGGGCACCTTGTAGCCGGTGAAGTTCTCCTTGCAGTAAGCCTTCAGGTCTTCAGCCGTCAGCCCACCCGCGCGGGCGACCACGAACAGCTTGACCGCCTCGCCGGATTTCTCGTCCGGCACGCCGATGGCCGCGCAACTGGCCACCTGCGGATGGGCCATGACCACATCCTCGATCTCGTTGGGGTACACGTTGAAGCCGGAGACGATGATCATGTCCTTCTTGCGGTCGACGATGCGCACGAAACCGTCCGGGTCGATCACCGCCACATCGCCGGTCTTGAACCAGCCCTCGGCGTCCAGCACCTCGGCGGTGGCTTCCGGACGCTGCCAGTAGCCCTTCATCACCTGCGGGCCCTTGATGCACAGCTCGCCACGCTCGCCCAGGGCCTGCTCGACGCCTTCATCATCAATCACCTTGAACGCCGTACCCGGCACCGGAATGCCCACAGTGCCCAGGCGCGCCTTGTCGCCATAGGGATTGGTGCTGGCCACCGGCGAGGTTTCGGTCAGGCCATAGCCTTCCACCACGCTGCAGCCGGTCATGGCCTGCCAGCGCTCGGCCGTGGCCTTGACCAGGGCGGTACCACCGGAATTGGTGACCTTGAGCTTGGAAAAATCCAGGTTCTTGAAATCCGGGTTGTCCATCAGGGCGACGAACAGGGTGTTGAGGCCCAGCAGCGCGGAGAACTGCCACTTGCCCAGTTCCTTGACGAAGCCTGGAATATCCCGCGGATTGGTGATCAGGATGTTGTGGTTGCCGTTGACCATCATGCACATGCAGTTCGCGGTGAAGGCATAGATATGGTACAGCGGCAGCGGCGCGATCATGATCTCCTGGGCCTGCTTCATCAGCGGCGTGCCATCGGCACCCAGCTGCGACAGGCAGGCATCGATCTGCAGCATATTGGCCACCAGGTTGCCGTGGGTCAGCATGGCGCCCTTGGCCACCCCGGTGGTGCCGCCGGTGTACTGCAGCACGGCGATATCGTCCTGGCCGACCTTGACCGGCTTGAGGGCGTGGCCATGGCCCTGTTTGAGCACCGTCTTGAACGCGATGGCCTGGGGCAGATGGTAATCGGGCACCATCTTCTTGACCTTTTTCACCACGGTGTTGACCAGCCAGCCCTTCAGGCTCGGCAGCAGGTCGCCCATCTTGGCTTCGATCAGGTAATCGATCTCGGTATCGGGCAGCACGTCCTGCACCAGCTTGCCGAACATGTTCAGGTAGACCAGGGCACGTACGCCGGCATCCTTGAACTGATGGCGCATCTCGCGGGCGGTGTACAGCGGGTTGGTATTGACCACGATGAGCCCAGCGCGCATGGCGCCGAACACGGCAATCGGGTACTGCAGCACGTTGGGCATCTGCACGGCTATACGCTCGCCGGGCGCAAGGTCGGTGTGCTTCTGCAGATAGGCGGCAAAGGCTGCGGACAGGCGATCCAGCTCGGCATAGGTCAGGGTCACGCCCATATTGCTGAAGGCCGGACGGTCGGCGAACTTCTTGCACGAGCGCTCGAACACCTCGATCACCGACTTGTAGGCCCCCATGTCTATGTCATTGGGTACGCCGGCCGGGCGTTTGTCGCTCCAGAAATCAGGCTGCATTTATTTTTATCCTCTTGCCCTGAAATGATCCTATCCGCACCGCGGAGTTGCCTGGAAAGTAACAGCTAACGCAGGGCGCGCAAATAGATCGAGCGGTGTCATTGACGAGCTGAATCTTGCCCCTCACCCTGTGACTAATAGGTCATAAACCCGGCAACAGTCAGAACTCCAATAAATGCCCCTGCGCCTGCTCACCGCCCTCGCCCTTCTCCTGCTCGGCACCTGCGCCTGGGCCGAGGCGCAATTGCGCCTGGCCACCCTGGAATATCCGCCCTACAGCTCCGTGCACCTGCGCAACGGCGGCAGCATAGTCGAGCTGACCCGCCGCGCCTTTGCCGTGCAGGGTTACGAGGCGCAGATCGATTTTCTGCCCTGGGCGCGGGTGCGCGCCGACCTGCGCAGCGGCAACTACCAGGGCGCGCTGGCGCTGTGGCCCAAGGAGGTCAGCGAAGAACGCCTGATCGCCTCCCGCCCGCTGTTCTACAGCGAACTGGGCCTGTTCGTGCGCCGTGACTACGAGCTGCAGTTCAGCACCTTGCAGCAACTGGCCGGCGAAAAGCTCGGCATAGTGCGCGGCTATGGCTACCCGCAGCGCATTCTCAATGCCGGGCTGGAGCTGGAAGACGCGGTGGACGACATCAGCAACCTGCGCAAGCTGCAGGCCGGGCGCTTCAATCTGGTGCTGCTGGAACGCCGGGTCGGCGAACACCTGATCGCCAACGATCCGCACCTGCGCGGCCAACTGGCCTGGCAAGGCACAGTGCTGGAGCGCATTCCCCTGCTGGTGGGCTTCGCCCCCAGCCGGCGCGGCCAGCCCGACTGGATCGACATCTACGAGAAAGGCCTGCGCCAGCTGCATGCCAGCGGCGAGTACATGCGCATCCTGCGTGAACACAACCACTGACGGCCTGCGCACTTTGCGCAATGCCGCGCGCCGTGCACAATGCGCAACTCCTGCAGGCTCAAGGGACTCGCCATGCTCCACGAAGCGTTCTGGCTCACTAGCACCGATGCACCGCCCATTTATGTAAACCGCTGGTATGCCGAGCAACCGCCCAAGGCGGTGCTGATGGTGGCCCATGGCATGGCCGAACATAGCGGCCGCTATGCACGCTTTGCCGCCGCCCTGGTGGCCGCAGGATTCGAACTCTACGCCCACGACCAGCGCGGCCACGGCAAAACCGCCGAGCATGGCCTGCTCGGCCTGTATGCCGAGCGCGATGGCTGGAGCCTGGTGGTCAGCGACCTGGCCCGGCTCAACCACCATATCCGCCAGCAGCATCCCCATGCGCCGATCTTCCTGCTCGGCCACAGCATGGGCAGCTATATCGGCCAGGCCTACCTGATGCAGCACAGCTGCAGCCTGCAGGGCGCGATCCTCTCCGGCTCCAACTACCAGGCCATGGCGCTGTACCGCATCGGCCAGTGGCTGGCGCGCTTCGAATGCTGGCGGCAAGGGCCGAACGGGCGCAGCGCCCTGCTCGAATTCGCCTCCTTCGGCTCGTTCAACAAGGCCTTCAAGCCCAACCGCACGGCCTTCGACTGGCTGAGCCGCGACCCGGCGGAAGTGGACAAATACATCAATGACCCGTTCTGCGGCTTCCGCTGCGTCAATCAGCTGTGGGTCGACCTGTTCGGCGGCCTGCAGCAGATCACCCCGCTGGAAAACCTGGCGCAGATCGACAACAGCCTGCCGTTGCTGGTGATAGGCGGTGAACGTGACCCGGTCAGCGACGGCAAGCGTCAGGCTGATCTGGCCAACGCCTTGCGCGCAGCCGGCAACCCCCACGTGCAACTGAAACTCTACCCGGATGCCCGCCATGAGCTGCTCAACGAGAGCAACCGCGACGAGGTGACCGCCTGCATCATCGACTGGTTGCAGCAGGCCCTCGGCCAGCCGCGCCAGCGCCACCTACCGAATCAAGAGAGCCAGCCATGAGCCAAAGCAGCAATACCCCCTACGACGCCCTCGAAGTCGGTCAGACCGCCAGCTACAGCAAGACCGTGAGCGAGCGCGATATCCAGTTGTTCGCCGAGGTGTCCGGTGACCACAACCCGGTGCACCTGGATGCCGACTACGCCGCCACCACCATGTTCAAGGAGCGTATCGCCCACGGCATGTTCAGCGGCGCCCTGATCAGCGCGGCGGTGGCCTGCGAGCTGCCTGGCCCGGGCACCATCTACCTCGGCCAGACCATGCGCTTCACCGCACCGGTCAAGCTCGGCGACACCCTCACCGTGCGCCTGGAAATTCTGGAAAAACTGCCGAAGTTCCGCGTGCGCGTGGCCACACGCGTGTTCAACCAGAACGATGAGCTGGTGGTCGACGGCGAGGCGGAAATCCTCGCCCCGCGCAAGGCACAGACAGTCGAACTGACCAAGCTGCCGCCTATCACTATCGGCTAAGGCGTCTACGCTGAGTCGAGCCGCAACAGTTCGACTTCAAGCACGGGCGGGCCCGCCCCGCCCTGCTTCCCCCACTCTAGGCAACCGCCACCCATTCACGGAGCACTCCATGTCCCTGTCCATGTACCAAGTATCCATCCCGGTGTTTAACCGCCAGCTCAACAATCTCTCGACCATCCTCGGCCTCGCCGCCGCCCACGCCGAAGAGAAGAAGATCGACGCAAGCGTATTCCTCAACGCCCGCCTGGCGCCCGACATGTTTCCCCTGAGCCGCCAGGTGCAGATCGCCTGTGACACGGCCAAGGGCGGTGCCGCGCTACTGGCCGGCGTCGATGCACCAAGCCATGCCGACGACGAAACCAGCTTCGCCGAACTGCAAGCGCGGATCGCCAAGACCCTGACCTTCCTCGCCAGCCTGAACGCCGCGCAGATCGACGGCAGCGAAGCGCGCACCGTGACCCTCAAGCGCCGCGACAAGGAAACCCATTTCCAGGGCCAGGCCTTCCTGCTCGAACACGTGCTGCCGAACCTCTACTTCCACCTCACCACCACCTACGCCATTCTGCGTCACAACGGCGTCAATATCGGCAAGCGCGACTTTCTCGGCACCCGCTAAAAACCGGCTTACGATCTGCTGCGCGTCGGCCCTGCCGCGTTAAAAGCGGGCTCGTCTCTCACAACCGCGCCCACTGCCCATCACCCCGATGGGCTCGTAGGTGCGGCAGCACCGCAGCCAGCAGCGGCTCCTTGAACGCCTCCTGAAAGCGATGGGCCAGGCCTGGGATCAGTTTCAGCTCGCTGTTCTTGATATGCGCCGCCACATGCACGCCATGCATCACCGGTAGCAACGGATCGGCGGTGCCGTGCACCACCAGGGTCGGCACACGCAGGCGACCCAGCAGCTCGACCCGGCTCGGCTCGGCCAGAATCGCCAGTAACTGACGCTGCACGCCTTCCGGATTAAAGGCCCGGTCATAGGCCACCTGCGCCTGCTGCAACAGCAGCTGACGGTCATCCGTCACCGCCGGGCTGCCCAGGGCGGCCAGCAGATCGGCCTGCTGCTCCAGGGCCAGCTCACGACTCGGTGCATCGCGCTTGGCCAGCAAGGCCAGCAGCTCGCCACTCGGCGCGGGTAGGCCCAGGGCGCCGGAACTGGTCATGATTAGCGTCAGACTCTGCACCCGCTCAGGCGCGAGATCCGCCAGGTGCTGGGCGATCATCCCGCCCATGCTCGCCCCCAGCACATGAAACTCGCCCACCCCCAGGGCATCCAGCAACCCCAGGGCGTCCACGGCCATATCGCGCAGGCTGTAGGGCGCGTTCGCCGACAAGCCCAGGCGATAGCGCAGCACCTCATAACCCAGGTTGATGCTGGGCGCAGGCCGCCGCCAGGCGCTCAGGCCAACGTCGCGATTATCGAAGCGGATCACCCGAAAGCCCTGCAGACAGAGGCGCTGCACCACCTCATCCGGCCAGTGGATCAGCTGCCCACCCAGGCCCATCACCAGCAGCAGCGCCGGATCGCTGGCGCGGCCAAAGCTCTGATAGGCCAGGCGCACCTCGCCCAACTCGACCAGATCGGTGGCCACCCGCGCCGTACAGCGCTCCGCGGCCAGCACCGGCAGGCCGCAGAGCAAGACCAGCAGAAAACATAACGCTCGCATAAAAACACCAGAACGCAGCACCCCATTGAGCGGCGAGTGTGGTGAAAGCCGTGCGAGCGCGCTGCCACAGATTGATGACAATTTAATGAATGGGGACGAATGGTCTGACCCGTAGCGCTGCGCCTGTCGTCTTAGAGCCTGTTTACGATCTCGAGAGCTAGAGCCATACAAGGAAAAAATAGTCGAGGACGCGGAGTTTACGAGTTGTAAATGAGCAGTCCGAGCCTGTTTTTGACGCAGTAGGGCCGACGCGCAGCAGATCGTAGACAGGTTCTTAGCGGCGCCTTAACCAGAGTGCCCACCCGCAGAGCCAGCAGTAGCTAGGCCGCGCGGCTGGCTGGCACCACCTGCTCGGCAGCCAGGCTGGCGATTGCCGCGCATAGCTGGCGGGCAGCGGTCAGGCCAGCCTGATCCGCGCCAGCCGAAACCAGCGGTACCTGGCGCAGCGGGCTGGCACTGGACAGCCAGAGGTTCTCGGCAAAGCGCTCGGCGGCGCAGCGCAGCTGCTCCCGGGCCTGATCCAGCGCGCTGGGCTCGCTAGTGCCTGCGTCGACCAGCCCCAGCGACAGCACCTTGTAGGTTGGCAGGCGATCGAGCACCAGCGGCAATTGCTCAGGAGCCCGCAGCAGGTCCACATGCAGGCCATGCACCGGCAGGCCCACGGCCAGGCCGAGGTTGGCCTGCAGGCCGCCGCCATAGGTGGCGAGCAACTTCTTCAGCGGCGAGTGCTGGAGCAGGTGATAGGCGCGCTCAAAGGCATTCTTCCAGTCCTGGGGCAGTTCCAGGGCGAGAATCGGCTCGTCTATCTGCACCCACTGCACGCCCTGGGCGGCCAGGCGCCCGAGGATTTCGCCATAGAGCGGCAGCAGACGCTCCAGCAGATCCAGCTTGTCGAAGGCATCGCCCTGGGCCTTGCCCAGCCACAGGTAGGTCAGCGGCCCGATCAGCACCGGCTTGACCTGATGGCCCAAGGCATGGGCTTCGGCGACCTCCTCGAACAACTGCTCCCAGCTCAGCTGAAAGCGCTGATCGGCGGAAAACTCCGGCACCTGGTAATGCTCATGGCTATCGAACCACTGGCTTAGCGCCTCGCCACCGAGACCGCGGGCCATGGCGAACAGGGTATCCAGGGTCGGCTGGCCGTGATGCGGGCGCAGCCGCTCGGGGATAACCCCCAGGGTCAGCGAGTGGCTCAATACTGGGTCGTGCCAGGCAAAATCCCCCACCGAGAGCAGCTCGATGCCGGCATCGCGCTGCAACTGCCAATGCTCGGCGCGCAACCGGCGGCCCAGGGCGCGCAGGCCGGCCTCGTTCAGCTCGCCGCGTAGGTAAGCCTGCCGCGCTTTGTTCAACTCAGGGCCGGTACCGATAAGGGGAAAACCAAGGGAATGGGCCAGGGCCATGTCGAGACGCTCCATAGATAAATCAGATGGCGGCTATTCTCGGCAACCGAGCATCGTGAGACAAACTCAACCTATTCGCCTTGATCTATAGTTTTACTCATGTAGGCTGACTAAAAATCCTCTCCCTCATCGAGGCCAGCATGCTCGAATTGCGCCACCTGAAAACC
>DASUOY010000114.1:0-2029 GCA_036276395.1 Pseudomonas sp. | reverse complement strand
AGGCCAACTAATGAGCGCCTACAGCACCAATGAAATGATGACAGTGGCCGCCTCGCGCCGCCTCGGCAACAGCGACGTGACCTTCGTCGGCATCGGCCTGCCGTCCAAGGCGGCCAACCTGGCGCGTCTGACCCACGCCCCCGACGTGACCCTGATCTACGAATCCGGCCCGATCGGCGCCAAGCCGACTGTGCTGCCGCTGTCCATCGGCGACGGCGAACTGGCCGAGACCGCCGACACCGTGGTGCCCACCGGCGAGATCTTCCGCTACTGGCTGCAGGGCGGGCGCATTGACGTGGGCTTTCTCGGCGCGGCCCAGGTCGACAAGTTCGGCAATATCAACACCACGGTGATCGGCGATTACCACAACCCCAAAGTGCGCCTGCCCGGTGCCGGCGGCGCGCCGGAGATCGCAGGTTCGGCGAAGAGGGTGTTTATCATCCTCAAACAGGGCCACCGCACCTTCGTCGACAAGCTGGCCTTTATCACCTCGGTCGGCCACGGCGAAGGCGGCGAGCATCGCCAGCAGCTGGGCCTGCCCGGCGCCGGCCCGGTGGCGGTCATCACCGACCTGTGCATTATGGAGCCGGAAGCCGGCAGCAAGGAGTTCGTGGTCACCTCGATCCATCCGGGCGTGAGCCGCGAGCAGATCATCGCCGCCACCGGCTGGCCGATCCGCTTCGCCGAGCAGGTGGCCGAGACCGCGGCGCCTGAGGAGCATGAGCTGGACGTGCTGCGCGCCCTGGAAGCACGCACCGCCGCGGCCCATGGCCAGGCCGGAGGTGAGGAATGAGCCGCGATGTCTTTATCTGCGACGCCATCCGCACGCCGATCGGCCGCTTCGGCGGCGGTCTGGCAACCGTGCGCGCCGACGACCTGGCGGCCATCCCGCTTAAGGCCCTTATCGAGCGCAATCCAGGCCTGGATCTGACTGCCATTGATGATGTCTTTATGGGCTGCGCCAACCAGGCCGGCGAGGACAACCGCAACGTTGCGCGCATGGCTTTGCTGCTGGCCGGCCTGCCGGAAAGCATCCCAGGGGTGACCCTTAATCGCCTCTGCGCCTCGGGCATGGATGCGGTGGGCACCGCCTTTCGCGCCATCGCCAGTGGCGAGATGGAGCTGGCCCTGGCCGGTGGCGTCGAGTCGATGTCGCGTGCGCCCTATGTGATGGGCAAGGCCGATAACGCCTTCGCTCGTGGGCAAAAAATTGAAGACACCACCATCGGCTGGCGCTTTATCAACCCGCTGATGAAGGAGCAGTACGGCGTGGATGCCATGCCGCAGACCGCCGACAACGTGGCCGATGATTACCAGGTCAGCCGCGCCGACCAGGATGCCTTCGCCCTGCGCAGCCAGCAGCGTGCCGGGCGCGCCCAGGCCGAGGGCTACTTCGCCGAGGAAATCGTCCCGGTAGTGATCAAGGGCAAGAAGGGCGATACGCTGATCGAGGCGGACGAGCATCTGCGCCCGGACACCACCCTGGAAGCGCTGAGCAAGCTTAAGCCGGTCAATGGCGAGGGCAAGACTGTTACCGCCGGCAATGCCTCGGGGGTCAACGACGGCGCCGTGGCGCTAATCCTGGCCTCCAGCGATGCCGTGCAGAAATATGGCCTCAACGCCCGCGCGCGAGTGCTGGGCATGGCCAGTGCCGGTGTGGCGCCACGGGTGATGGGCATCGGCCCGGTGCCGGCGGTGCGCAAGTTGCTCGAGCGGCTGAAGATCAGCATCCATGACTTCGATGTGATCGAGCTCAACGAAGCCTTCGCCGCCCAGGGCCTGGCCGTGACCCGTGAGCTGGGCCTGGCCGACGACGATGCCCGCGTCAATCCCAATGGCGGCGCCATCGCCCTCGGCCATCCGCTGGGCGCCAGCGGTGCGCGCCTGGTGCAGACCGCGTTGCACCAGCTGGAAAAATCCGGCGGCCGCCTGGGCCTGGCGACCATGTGTGTCGGTGTCGGCCAGGGCTTGGCGCTGGCCATCGAACGGCTGTGAAGTTTTGCGCTGCCGCGGCGCATTCGGAAAGGCA
>DASUOY010000113.1:0-3672 GCA_036276395.1 Pseudomonas sp. | reverse complement strand
GGCCTGAACGATATAGAGTTTGCCGTCGTCGCCATCTTTGGCCCACTCGATGTCCATCGGACGGCCGTAGTGTTTCTCGATGATCATGGCCTGCTTGGCCAGTTCGCTGACCTCGGCATCGCTCAGGCAGAAGCGCGCGCGGTCGGCGCGATCCACATCGACGACCTTGACCGATTTGCCGGCCTTGGCTTCGTCGCCGTAGATCATCTTGATCGCCTTGCTGCCCAGGTTGCGGCGCAGGATAGCCGGGCGGCCGGCTTCCAGGGTCTGCTTGTGCACGTAGAACTCGTCGGGGTTGACCGCGCCCTGCACCACGGTTTCGCCGAGGCCGTAGGCGCCGGTGATAAACACTACGTCACGGAAGCCCGATTCGGTGTCCAGGGTGAACATCACGCCGGCGGTGCCGGTTTCCGAACGCACCATGCGCTGCACGCCGGCAGACAGGGCGACCAGTTTGTGGTCGAAGCCCTGGTGCACGCGGTAAGCGATGGCGCGGTCGTTGAACAGCGAGGCGAATACCTCTTTGGCCGCGCGGATCACGTTGTCCACGCCGCGGATATTCAGGAAGGTTTCCTGCTGGCCGGCAAAGGAGGCGTCCGGCAGGTCTTCGGCGGTGGCCGAGGAGCGTACGGCAACCGCCATATTCTCGTTACCGCCGGCCATTTCGGCGAAGGCGGTGCGGATCTGCGTGTTCAACTCTTCGGGGAAAGACGCATCCATCACCCACTGACGGATCTGCGCGCCGGTCTTGGCCAGGGCGTTGACGTCGTCCACGTCCAGGGCATCGAGGGCGGCATGGATCTGCTCGTTCAGCCCGCTCAGTTCGAGGAAATCACGGTAGGCCTGGGCCGTAGTGGCGAAACCACCGGGCACCGACACGCCGGCGCCGGCAAGGTTGCTGATCATCTCGCCCAGGGAGGCGTTCTTGCCCCCTACGTGCTCAACATCGTGATTGCCGAGCTTATCGAGGGAAACTACGTACTCTACCAAGGTGATCTCTCCACTAAATGTTGGAAAAGCTCAGAACCCGTTAAAGGCTCTCTAGGGGCTGGGAAGCTCGGCGGCAGACATGCCCGCACGATTGTGGCCTGGCCCTGGAAAATAAGTAACAATGCCGGCCAGATCGGCCCTGCAAAGGCGGGCCTATGATAGCCAAGATTCGTCCTCAGCTTAAGGCCCATGGCGCAAATGAAACGAACCGCGTTTTTCATCTCCGATGGCACCGGCATTACGGCCGAAACCCTGGGCCAGAGTCTGCTGGCACAGTTCGAAACCATCGATTTCACCAAACTCACGCGACCCTACATCGACAGCGTGGAAAAAGCGCGCGCAATGGTACAACAAATCAATAGCGCGGCCGAGAAAGACGGTGCCCGCCCGATCATCTTCGACACCATCGTCAACCAGGACATTCGCGAGATCCTGGCCGAATCCGATGGTTTTATGATCGATATCTTCTCGACCTTCCTCTCCCCGCTGGAACAGGAACTGACCAGCCATTCCTCCTACTCGGTGGGCAAGTCCCACTCGATCGGTTCCAGCTCCAACTATATGGAACGTATCGAGGCGGTGAACTTCGCCCTGGACAACGACGACGGCGCCCGCACCCACTATTACGACAAGGCCGACTTGATCCTGGTTGGCGTCTCGCGCTGCGGTAAAACCCCGACCTGCTTGTATATGGCAATGCAATACGGCATTCGTGCGGCCAACTACCCACTGACCGAAGACGATATGGAACGCCTGCAACTGCCGGCCGCGCTAAAAAAGCATAAGGACAAGCTGTTTGGCCTGACCATCGACCCGGATCGCCTCACCGCCATCCGCCATGAGCGCAAGCCCAACAGCCGCTACGCCAGCTTCGCCCAGTGCGAATTCGAGGTGCGCGAGGTGGAAAACCTGTTCCGCCGCGAGAACATCAACTACATCAACTCCACCCATTTCTCGGTGGAGGAAATCTCCGCCAAGATCCTGGTGGAAAAAGGCGTCGAGCGTCGCCTTAAATAACCCACGCGAATCATTGATACAAAAGGAAAAGGCTCGACAACTTCGAGCCTTTTCTCATTTCTACGGGCTAGAAAGAATCGCCCGGCACCCGCACCCAGCCTTCCATCAGGATGCGCGCGGAGCGCGACATAATGGCCTTGGTCACCGTCCACTGGCCGTCGACCAGCGCCGCCTGGGCACCAACGCGCAAAGTGCCGGACGGATGACCGAAGCGCACCGCCTCCCGCGCACTGCCACCGGCGGCCAGATTGACCAGGGTGCCCGGAATCGCCGCCGCCGTGCCGATGGCCACCGCGCAGGTGCCCATCATGGCGTGGTGCAGCTTGCCCATGGACAGCGCCCGCACCAGCAGATCGACCTCGCCGGCCTCGACCGTCTTGCCACTGGAAGCCTTGTAGCTTTTTGGCTTGGTTACGAAGGCGATCTTCGGCGTGTGCTGACGGGTAGCCGCCTCTTCCGCCGTCTTGATCAGGCCCATGCGCAGGGCGCCGGTCACGCGGATCTTCTCGAAGCGCGCCAGTTGCTGCGGATCACCATTGATATCTTCACGCAACTCGGCACCGCTATAGCCGATATCTTCGGCATTGACGAACACAGTCGGAATGCCGGCGCTGATCATGGTGGCCTTGAAGGTGCCGACACCTGGCACCTCCAGCTCATCGACCAGATTACCGGTCGGGAACATCGAACCACCCTCCTCGCCGTCATCGGACGGGTCGAGAAACTCCAGCACTATCTCCGCGGCCGGGAAGGTCACCCCGTCCAGCTCGAAGTCGCCAGTTTCCTGCACCTGGCCATTGCTGACCGGCACATGGGCGATAATGGTTTTCTGGATATTGGCCTGCCAGATACGCACCACGCACACGCCGTTGTTCGGGATACGCGCCGGATCGAGCAAACCGGCATGGATGGCGAAGGCACCGGCGGCGGTCGACAGGTTGCCGCAGTTGCCACTCCAGTCGACGAAGGCCTTGTCGATGGAGACCTGGCCATAGAGGTAGTCGACGTCGTGATCCGGCTGGCTGCTTTTCGACAGGATCACGCACTTGGAGGTCGAGGAAGTGGCACCGCCCATGCCGTCGATCTGCGCGGCATAGGGATCGGGGCTGCCGATTACCCGCATAAACAGCTTGTCGCGCGCCGCGCCCGGCACCTGGCAGCTTGGCGGCAGGTCCTGCAGGCGGAAGAACACGCCCTTGCTGGTGCCGCCACGCATATAGGTGGCGGCAATCTTGATCTGGGCTGGATAAGCCATAACGCGCTCCTGAAAGAAGACCGGGGCGTTGTCGCCCCGGTGGTGGATCAGCCCTGGGACGACTCGAGGAAGTCTTGGGCAAAGCGCTGCAACACGCCACCGGCCTTGTACACATGGACTTCGGCAGCGGTATCCAGGCGGCAGGTCACCGGAACCTTGACCACGTCGCCATTGCGGCGATTGACCACCAGGGTCAGATCGCAGCGCGGCGACACATCGCCCTGGATGTCATAGGTTTCAGTGCCGTCCAGGCCGAGGGTCAGGCGGGTGGTGCCCGGCTTGAACTCCACCGGCAGCACGCCCATGCCCACCAGGTTGGTGCGGTGGATGCGCTCGAAGCCTTCGGCGGCGATCACCTCCACGCCGGCCAGGCGTACGCCCTTGGCCGCCCAGTCACGGGAGCTGCCCTG
>DASUOY010000112.1:0-3727 GCA_036276395.1 Pseudomonas sp. | reverse complement strand
GGCATAGCCGCCCAGTGCCTCGAAGGTCTGGCGGACAACGAAGATGCCCTGATCCCCCGAAGCGATGCCGGTGATGCGCGAGCGCAGACTGATCAGGCTGCCGATCAGGCGAAACATCAGCCCCCGTCCGGAGAGGCGCACATCGAAACGCCCCCACAGCGGCCGCTCGCCCAGCGCATCGAGCAAACAGCGAACGGCCTGGGGGCTGACCCGGGTATCGGCATGCACGAACCACAGATAATCACCACGGGCGACTGCCGCACCCGCATTCATCTGCCGCGCCCGCCCGGCCGGGCAACTGAGCAACTGGTCGACCCGGCCGACCGCCAGCTCGCAGCTGGCATCGCTGCTACCGCCATCGACCAGCAGCAGCTCAGCCCCCGCTGCACGCAATGGTGCCAGGTCGGCGAGCAACAACGGCAAGGCCTGCGCCTCATTGCGCGCTGGAATTATCACACTGAGCAAGGGGGTCATGGCCGCAGTTCGGCCTCGCCGGCCACGGCACTCGCCTCAGGCTGCTCGCTGCTGTGCATCTGCTGGTGCACCACCTGCTGGTCCACCCGCGGATCGAGGGCGGCGGCCAGCGGCGAACTGGCCGTGCTATCGGGCATGGGGATATGGTGCAGCGGCGCATCATCGACCTGATGCAAGTGAGTCACCCGCTCCGGACGCACCCGGATCACCAGGATCAAGGCGCACGCGCAGACGAACGCATAGAGCATATTGGTGCCGAGAAAACGCATCAGCACGCCGGCCAGCAAGGGCCCGATACTGGCCCCCACGCCAAATGTGACCAGCAACATGGCGGTCAGGGATACGCGCCGCTCGCCTTCGACATGGTCATTGGCCAACGCCACGGCCAGCGGGTACAGACTGAACTGCAAGGCGCAGACGCTGAAGCCGACCGCGAACAGCAGCCACAGGCTCGCCTGCGGCTGCAGCGCCAGCGGCAGTGCCGCCAGGGTCAGCAACAGGGCACAGATATTGATCAGGCGTACCCGATCATACCGATCCGACAACCAGCCCAGCGGCCACTGCACCAGCAACCCGGCCAGAATGCTGCAACCCATAAACAGGCCGACCTGCTCGGTGGACAGGCCCATACGCGTGCCATAGAGCGGCGCCAAGCCGTAGAAGGCACCGATCAACAGCCCCGACACGGCGATAGTGGTCAGCGACAGCGGCACCCGCTCGATAAAGAAGCGCAGCTCCAGCGGCGCCGGATGCAAAGGAGCTGGGTGCAGCTTGCGGGTTAAGGCTACCGGCACCAGGCACAGGGCAAAGCACAGCGCCACCAGCATCAACAACTCCACGCCCAAGGCCGGATGCGCAACCAGCACCAACTGACCGAGGATCAGGCCCAGATAGGACGCCCCCATATAGCCGGCAAATACCTGGCCGCGCTGGCTGCTGTCGGCCTGCTCATTCAGCCAGCTTTCGATCACCATGTACTGGCACATCATGCACAGCCCCACCAGCAGGCGCAGCAGCAGCCAGATCGGCAGCCAATCACTGAGGCCATGAACCAGCACCGCTGCCGTGACCACGCCGGCGCACGCCACATAGGCACGGATATGCCCAACCCTGGCGATCAGCCGATGGCCCAGCTTGCCGCCCAGCACCAGCCCCAGGTAATTGGCCGCCATCAGCGCGCCGACCCACAGACCATCGGCGCTCTCCGCCAGGCGCAGGCCCAGGTAGGTACTCAACAAGCCAGAGCCCAGCAACATCAGCAGGGTGGCGCAATACAACGAACTGAAGGATTTCAGGATCAGGGACATGGGGCGGCGCTTGGCTCCTTTAAGTGCCGCCGAAGCAAAGCCCGGCGGTCCAACAACTCACAGGCCGTTGAAAAATGTAGGTAGTTCTTCAATGCCCTGCTAGGCCTGGGCGGCCAGCACACGGCGCTCCCAGGGGGTGATTTCGTCGAAGAAACTCGTCAGCTCCAGGGTCTTGCTGGCCAGGTAGCCTTCGATAAATTCCTTGCCGAACAGTTCATGGGCCAACTCGCTGCGCTTAAGCCGCTCGATGGCCGCATGCATGGTACAGGGTAGCGTCAACTCATCCGGCACGCTGAATTCGCCCTGGATCGGTGCGCTGGGTTGCAGTTGCCGTTCGAGCCCGTGCAGCCCCGCCGCCAGGCTGGCAGCCAGGGCCAGGTAAGGGTTGGCATCGGCGCCTGGCAGACGATTCTCTACCCGCCGCGCCACAGGCGCACTGGCCGGAATGCGCAAGCCGGCAGCGCGATTGTCTTCCGACCAGCAGGCGTTATTCGGCGAGGCATAGGGATGACAGAGGCGCTGATAGGAATTCACATGGGGCGCGAACAGCAGGGTGAAGTCCGCCAGGGCCGCCTGCTGACCGCCGATAAACTGATAGAAGGCCGGCGTCGCCTGACCATCCTCGGCACTGAAGATATTGCGCCCGCTGCCCTGCTCCACCACGCTCTGATGGATATGCATGGAACTGCCCGGCGTACGCGCCAGCGGCTTGGCCATGCACACCACGTTCAGGCCATGTTTGAGTGCGACTTCCTTGAGCAGGTGCTTGAACAGAAAGGTCTGATCGGCCAGCAACAGTGGATCGCCATGCAGCAGGTTGATCTCGAACTGGCTGACGCCCATCTCGTGCATAAAGGTATCGCGCGGCAATCCCAGCGCCGCCATGCAGCGATAGACCTCGGCGAAGAACGGCCGCAGGCCATTGTTGGAACTGACGCTAAAAGCCGACCCGCCATCCTCGCGTCGACCATCCAGGCCCACAGGCGGTTGGAATGGCTGTTGCGGGTCGGGATTGGCGGCAAACACGAAGAACTCCAGCTCGGTCGCCACCACCGGTTGCCAGCCATGCTCGGCATAACGGGCCAGCACCTGCTTGAGCAGGCCACGCGTGGACAACCCCGAACTGCGCCCATCCAGCTCATCGGCATCGCAGATTGCCAGCGCCCGCGGCGTGTCGCTCCAGGGTAGAAGATGGATCTGACCGGGCGCGGCATTCAGCGCCAGATCGCCATCATCGCTGCCGTAAAAGCGCGCGGCCGGATAGCCACCCATGATGCACTGCAGCAACACGCCCCGGGCCAACTGCAAACGCCGCCCCTCAAGAAACCCCTCAGCCGTCATCACCTTGCCCCGCGGCACGCCGTTGAGATCCGGAGTAACGCATTCGACCTCATCGACGCCTCGCAGCAATTCGGCCAAGGCGGAGCGGTTGTGGCTGTTCATCTGCTGTTGTCCCTGCGCAATAAGCCGTTCCCGGACGGCGACGCGTACAAAATACGCACCACGCGTTCGACATTTCAAGCAATGCGCGCTTAGTTCTCCGCGCCTGTCAGGTTCTAATCAAACATATCAGTAAATTCGATAAAACAAACGAAACCGTAAAAAACCTTAAGCGCCTCTAAAACGACTTAAAAAAACACCTAAATAACTGATTTAAAAATAAATTTACCAACTATCAACGGCATCGATTATTACCATGCCGAGGCTGCACTTCTTAATCAAATTCCTCTAAGTAACATGGGCCCCGTACTCACTTACCGCCCTTACGAGGAGCCTGAACATGAAAAAGCAAATTATCACCGCCCTGTTCCTGACCAGCCTGTCTGCCAGCGCGTTCGCCTTGCCACAAAACGACCCACAGCCCCTGCTCGGCGAAAGCAAGGACAGCAGCGTTAAAACCTCTATCGGCTTTGGCAGCACGCCGCTGGCCGAAGGTGGCGCTGAGC
>DASUOY010000111.1:0-11844 GCA_036276395.1 Pseudomonas sp. | reverse complement strand
ATGCGCAGCAGGCCCTTGGGCTCGCTGCCCAGATCGCCCACTGCGCGCAGTGCCTCCTCGCGGGCATCCTGCAGGCGCTGGCAATGCTGCAGAAAGGTCTGCCCGGCCTCGGTCAGCACTACGCGGCGGGTGCTGCGGTAGAACAGGCGGGTTTGCAGGCGCTCTTCCAGGCGCGCGATCTGCCTGCTGACCTGGGATGACGATAGGCTCAGGCGTTCGGCGGCGGCAGTGAATTGACCACATTCGGCGACCGCGACAAATTCGTCGAGGCCTTCCCAGCGATTCATGGGGGCATCCTTAGCGAAAACTGATTATCCCTATATAGCAAGAATGTTTTGTTTCTTGCTGGATTATCTATGTGGGGCACTGATCTACACTCCGCGCTACCGTTGAATCCGCTGGAGAGCGATCATGATCAAGTCCCGTGCTGCCGTAGCCTTTGCCCCCAATCAGCCGCTGCAAATCGTCGAAGTCGACGTAGCGCCGCCCAAGGCCGGTGAAGTGCTGGTGCGTATTGTCGCCACCGGTGTGTGCCACACCGATGCCTACACCCTGTCGGGCGAGGACAGCGAAGGGGTGTTCCCCTGCATCCTCGGCCATGAGGGCGGCGGCATAGTCGAGGCGATAGGCGAGGGCGTCACCTCCCTGGCCGTGGGCGACCACGTGATCCCGCTTTATACCGCCGAGTGTCGCATCTGCAAGTTCTGCACCTCGGGCAAGACTAACCTGTGCCAGGCGGTGCGTGCCACTCAGGGCAAGGGCCTGATGCCCGATGGCACCAGCCGCTTCAGCTACCAGGGCCAGCCGATCTACCACTATATGGGCTGCTCGACTTTCTCCGAGTACACCGTGCTGCCGGAAATCTCCCTGGCCAAGATCCCGCAAGAGGCGCCGCTGGAGAAGGTCTGCCTGCTTGGCTGCGGCGTGACCACCGGCATCGGTGCGGTGCTCAATACCGCCAAGGTCGAGGAAGGGGCGAGCGTGGCCATCTTCGGCCTCGGCGGCATTGGCCTGGCGGCGATTATCGGCGCCAAGATGGCCAAGGCCGGGCGCATCATCGCCATCGACATCAATCCGTCCAAGTTCGATATCGCCCGTGAACTGGGTGCCACCGACTTCGTCAACCCGAAGGAGCACAGCAAGCCGATTCAGGAAGTCATAGTCGAGATGACCGATGGCGGCGTGGACTATTCCTTCGAATGCGTCGGCAATGTGCAACTGATGCGCGCCGCGCTGGAGTGCTGCCACAAGGGCTGGGGCGAATCGACCATTATCGGCGTGGCCGGCGCCGGCCAGGAAATCAGCACCCGGCCGTTCCAGCTGGTGACCGGCCGCGTCTGGCGCGGTTCGGCGTTTGGCGGGGTAAAGGGGCGCACCGAGCTGCCAAGCTATGTGGAAAAGGCGCAGAAGGGTGAAATTCCGCTGGACAGCTTTATCACCCACAACCTGCCGTTGGACGAGATCAACCAGGCGTTCGATCTGATGCATGAAGGCAAGAGCATCCGCACCGTTATCCATTTCTGATTGCGCTGGGCGGCTGTCATGGCCGCCCGATGGAGGCCCTATGACCTTGGAAAATATTTCCTGCCAGAAGAGTGCCGGCGGTTGGCATAAGCGCTACCGCCATCGCTCCAGCACGCTCAACTGCGAGATGCAGTTTGCCGTCTACCTGCCGCCCCAGGCCGAACAGGGCGGCAAGCTGCCGGTGCTGTACTGGCTGAGCGGGCTGACCTGCACCGACGAGAACTTTATGCAGAAGGCCGGCGCGCACAGGCTGGCGGCCGAGCTGGGCTTGATCATAGTCGCGCCGGATACCAGCCCGCGCGGTGAAGGGGTGCCCGATGATCCGGACGGCGCCTGGGATTTTGGCCTGGGGGCGGGTTTTTACCTCAATGCCACCCTGGAGCCCTGGGCACGGCATTACCGCATGCATGACTATGTGGTGCAGGAGCTGCCGGCGCTGATTGAGGCGAATTTTCCGGTATCCGACAGACGCGGTATCAGCGGTCACTCCATGGGCGGCCACGGCGCGCTGGTCTGCGCGCTGCGTAACCCGGGGCGCTATCAGTCGCTGTCGGCCTTTGCGCCGATCAGCAACCCGAGCAACTGCCCCTGGGGCGAGAAGGCGTTCTCCCGTTATCTGGGCGATGAGCGCTCGCGCTGGCGCGAATGGGATGCCTGCGCCTTGCTCGCCGAGGCGCCGGAGAAGCTGCCAATCCTGGTAGACCAGGGCGACCGGGATGATTTCCTCGAAGGTCAGCTCAAGCCGGATGCCCTCAAGGCAGCGGCGCATGCCGCAGGCCATCCGCTGACCCTGCGCCTGCAGCCGGGCTACGACCATAGCTACTACTTTATCGCCAGCTTTATCGATGACCATCTGCGCCATCACGCCAAGGCGCTGGCGTAGGGACGCTGTGCGCACCGCCTGGCGCTGGCTTGCCTGGCAGTGCGTACGGCGCACCCTAGATTCGGCCTGTGCATGTAGAATCACGCCCTGACTTTTTCGGGGCGTTGTTCTTTATGCGTATTGGCCATGGCTATGATGTGCACCGTTTCGGCGAGGGTAGTTTTATTACCCTGGGCGGCGTGCAAATTCCCCATAAGTTCGGCCTGCTGGCCCATTCCGACGGCGACGTGCTGCTGCATGCCCTGAGTGATGCCTTGCTCGGCGCGGCGGCGCTGGGTGATATCGGCAAACACTTCCCCGACACCGACCCGACCTTCAAGGGCGCGGACAGCCGCGTGCTGCTGCGCCATGTGCTCGGCCTGGTTTATGGCAAGGGCTGGCAGGTGGGTAATGTCGACGCCACCATAGTCGCCCAGGCGCCGAAGATGGCGCCGCATATCGAGACCATGCGCGCGCGGATTGCCGAAGACCTGCAGGTGAGCCTGGATCAGGTCAACGTCAAGGCCACCACCACCGAGAAGCTCGGGTTCACTGGCCGCGAAGAAGGCATCGCCGTGCATGCCGTCGCGCTGCTGGTGGCGCGATGAACGAACTGCATCTGCTGGGCCCGCGCGCCCATGGCGAGCCTTGTGGCACGGCGCTGCTCAAGGCCGTGGCGGAAGATTTTCAGGTCGATGAAGTGCTGGATATTGCCCTGGCCGGCGAGGGTGAGCACCTCTGGCTGTGGGTGGAGAAGCGCGAACTGAACACCGAGGAGGCGGCCAAGCGCATTGCCCGCGCCGCCGGTGTGCCGCTGCGGCTGATCAGCTACGCCGGTCTCAAGGATCGTCAGGCCCTGACCCGACAGTGGTTCAGCCTGCATCTGCCGGGCAAGGCCAATCCCGATCTGAGCGCCGCCGAGGATGCCAGCCTGCGCATCCTCAAGCAGCTGCGCCATACCCGCAAACTGCAGCGCGGCGCCCATGCCGCCAACGGCTTTACCCTGCGCCTGACCCAGCTCGCCGCGGATCGCGAAGCGCTGGATAAACGCCTGACGCAGATCGCCGCCCAGGGCATTCCCAACTATTACGGTTTGCAGCGCTTCGGCCATGAGGGTGGCAATGTCGCCCATGCCCGGCATTTTGCGGCGAACAAGAGCCTGCCGGAGAAGCGCAATGTGCGCTCGCGGGTGCTCTCGGCGGCGCGCAGCTATCTGTTCAATCAGGTGCTGGCCGAGCGGGTAGCGGCCGGCACCTGGAACCAGGCGTTGCTGGGCGATTTGCTGGCCTTTACCGATAGCCGCAGTTTTTTTGTTGCCGGAGAAGCGGAGTGCAACGATCCGCGCCTGGCAATTCTCGATCTGCACCCTACCGGGCCCTTGTGGGGTGCCGGTGTCTCTACCGCCGCTGGCGTAGCCCAGGCGCTGGAGCAGGATCTGGCCACCCGCGAAAGCGCCTTGGTCGACTGGTTGGCAGAAGCGGGCATGACGCACGAACGGCGCATTCTGCGCCTCCCCATCGGCGGCCTGTCGTGGCATTATCCCGAGCCTGACATTCTGCAACTGGAATTCGTCCTGCCGGCTGGATGCTTTGCCACCGTCTTGGTGCGTGAGCTCGTCGATCTGTTGCCGGCAGGGCAGACGGACAACCCATGCGTATTCTGATTTCCAATGATGACGGTGTGGCCGCTCCCGGCCTGGCCGCGCTGCATGCCGCGCTGGCCGACTATGCCGAGTGCACGGTGATCGCCCCCGATCAGGACAAGAGCGGCGCCAGCAGCTCGCTAACCCTCGACCGGCCGCTGCACCCGACCACCTTGCCCAACGGCTATATCAGCCTCAACGGCACCCCCACCGATTGCGTGCACCTGGGCCTCAATGGCCTGTTGCCGCAGGTGGCGGATCTGGTGGTGTCGGGTATCAACCTGGGCGCCAACCTGGGCGATGACGTGCTGTATTCCGGCACCGTTGCCGCGGCTTTGGAAGGGCGCTTTCTCGCTCGTCCGGCATTTGCCTTTTCCCTGCTTTCGCGTTTGCCGGATAACCTGCCGACCGCGGCTTATTTCGCCCGCAAGCTGGTCGAGGCCCACGAGCAGCTCGACTTGCCGCCGCGCACCGTACTCAATGTAAATATTCCCAACCTGCCGTTGGAGCATATCCGCGGCATTCAGCTGACTCGCCTGGGCCATCGCGCCCGCGCGGCGGCGCCGGTCAAGGTGGTCAACCCGCGCGGTAAAGAAGGCTACTGGATTTCGGTGGCCGGCGATGCGGAAGATGGCGGCCCGGGAACGGATTTTCATGCGGTGATGCAGGGCTATGTCTCGGTGACGCCGTTGCAGCTGGATCGTACCTTTCAAGAAGGCTTCAGCAGCCTGCAACCCTGGTTGGAGGGCTTGCTTTGATCAGGCGCGAGCAGGATGAGTTGCATCACCGCGGCATTGGCATGACCTCGCAGCGCACCCGCGAGCGCCTGATCCAGCGGCTGTATGAAGAGGGCCTGTCCAACGCCCATGTGCTGGAAACCATTCGTCGTACGCCGCGCCACCTGTTCGTCGACGAGGCCCTGGCGCACCGCGCCTATGAGGACACCGCGTTGCCGATTGGCAACAACCAGACTATCTCCCAGCCTTATATGGTCGCGCGCATGAGCGAGCTGCTGCTGGCGGCGGGACCGTTGGACAAGGTGCTGGAAATTGGCACCGGCTCGGGCTACCAGACGGCGATTCTGGCTCAACTGGTTGAGCGGGTATTTACCGTGGAGCGTATCCAGAGCCTGCAGGACAAAGCCAAGGAACGCCTGGCCCAGCTCAACCTGCGCAATGTGGTGTTCCGCTGGGGCGATGGCTGGGAGGGCTGGAACGCCCTGGGGCCTTACAACGCCATTATCGTCACCGCGGCGGCCTGCGAAGTCCCCCAGGCCTTGCTGGATCAGCTGGCTCCGGGTGGGCGACTGGTGATTCCGGTAGGCGCCGGCGATGTGCAGGAGCTGCTGTTGATCATCCGTGAAGAGGACGGTTTTTCCCGCCATGTGCTGGATGCGGTGCGCTTTGTTCCCTTGCTCAGCGGACCGCTGGCCTGATTCTCGATTGATCGGAAGGATCCATGAAGAAGTATTTCCTGCTGTATGCCAAGGGCATCGCCATGGGCGCTGCCGACGTAGTGCCCGGGGTTTCCGGCGGCACCGTGGCCTTTATTACCGGTATCTATGACGAGCTGCTGCGCTCCATTGCCAGCATCCCGGCGGCGGCCTTGTTGCTGCTGCGTGGGCGCATTGTGGATGCCTGGCAGGCGGCCAATGCCACTTTCCTGCTGGTCCTGCTGCTGGGCATTATGACCAGCGTGCTGAGCCTGGCGCGTCTGATCACCTACCTGCTGGTCGAGCAACCCATCCCGGTCTGGTCGTTCTTCTTCGGCCTGATTCTGATCTCAACCCATCTGGTGGTGCGGGAGATCCAGCGCTGGAACTGGACGCGGGTGCTCAGTTTCGTGCTCGGCGCCGCTTTCGCTTACTGGATCACGGTAGCTGCGCCTCTGCAGTGGGGGCAGGACCCGCTCAGCCTGTTCCTGGCGGGCGCTATTGCCATCTGCGCGATGATTCTGCCGGGTATATCCGGGAGCTTTCTGCTGGTCTTGATGGGGCTTTACAGCTTTGTTCTGGGCGCGGTGAAGGGCCTGGATTTCAGCGTGTTGCTGATCTTTGCCGGTGGTTGTCTGGTGGGGCTGGTCAGCTTTGCCGGTGTGCTGCGCTGGCTGCTGGTGCGGTGGCGCGACCTGACCCTGGCATTTCTGACAGGCTTGATGATCGGCTCGCTGAACAAGATCTGGCCCTGGAAGGAAACCCTGACCTGGCGCACCGATAGCCATGGCCAGCAGGTGCCCTTGCTGCAGGCCAATTTGTGGCCAGAGCGTTTCGCCGAACTCAGTGGCCAGGACCCGCAGTTGCTTCTGGCCATCGTACTGGCTGTCAGCGGCGTGGTGCTGGTGCTGGGGTTGGAATGGTTGGCCGGTCGCAGTCAGCAAAGCGCTGGCGATAACCCATAATTGCGGCACAATGCACGCCAGTCAGATGTGGTCAGTTTTAGGGAGATGCGGGTGAGTTTCACAGCCATTCAATTGCGGATTCGCTCCGGCAGTGTTCGATGCCTGTTGAGTGGCCTTGTCGTGGGAGCATTACTTAGTGCCTGCGCCAGTCCGCCGCCAGGCGGGGTGAATGTGGTTGACCGCAATACCTCCGCCGCCTCGTCCATGCCGCAGCGCCAGCCGGCCAGCAGCGGCCAGTATCAGGTCCAGCGTGGCGATACTCTCTATTCGATTGCCTTTCGTTTCGGCTGGGATTGGAAAGCCCTGGCGGCGCGTAACGGGATTGTTGCGCCGTACTTGATCCGGGTTGGCCAGATCATTCGCTTTGATGGCCAGCAGGCGGCTCCGGCGGTGATGGTCAAGGCTCCCGTGGTGACGCCCGCGCCATCGAGTCGTTCCAGCGCTCCCGTGCCGGTACGGCCGACGCCCGTCCAGACGCCGGCCCCAGTGCAGGCAAAACCAGCCCCGGTGGCGACTTCTGCACCATCCATGCAGCGTTCGGCCTCGGGCTGGATCTGGCCTTCCAGCGGCGCTGTAATAGGGCGTTTTTCCTCAAACGGCAGTTTGAATAAAGGCATTGATATCGCCGGTGAATTGGGCCAGCCTGTTTCTGCTGCGTCTGATGGATCAGTGGTCTACGCCGGGAGTGGTTTACGGGGCTACGGCGAATTAGTGATCATCAAGCATAGCGATACCTACGTAAGCGCCTATGGGCACAACCGCAGGCTGTTGGTGCAGGAGGGGCAACAGGTCAAAGCCGGGCAGAAAATTGCCGAGATGGGTTCCACAGGAACCGACCGGGTGAAGCTGCATTTCGAGATTCGCCGCCAAGGTAAACCTGTAGATCCGTTGCAATACCTGCCACGTCGTTGACCCTTGCGTTAGCCTGTCCACCACGTGGGAGGGACAGGCTTTGGTGCAGCCAGGGATATTGGTAGCGTCAGGGCTTGCTGTCGAACTCAGCAAGGAATAACAAAAATGGCTCTCAATAAAATAGAAGCGCCGGAGTTTGACGTCGATGATGAAGTGCTCCTGATGGAGCCTGCTATTGTCCTTGACGATGATTCTGATGATGAGGCGCAAGCGCCAATTGCCCGTGGCAAGGCAAAAGCTTCCGCAAGCAGCAAGCAGCACAAATACATCGATTACACCCGTGCGCTTGATGCCACCCAGCTCTACCTCAACGAAATCGGTTTTTCCCCCCTGTTGACCCCTGAAGAGGAAGTGCACTTCGCGCGTCTGGCGCAGAAGGGCGACCCAGCAGGGCGCAAGCGCATGATCGAAAGCAACCTGCGCCTGGTGGTGAAAATCGCCCGTCGCTATGTCAATCGTGGGCTTTCCCTGCTGGACCTGATCGAAGAGGGTAACCTCGGTCTGATCCGCGCAGTGGAGAAATTCGACCCCGAGCGTGGTTTCCGCTTTTCGACCTACGCCACCTGGTGGATCCGCCAGACCATCGAACGGGCGATCATGAATCAGACCCGGACCATTCGTTTACCTATTCATGTGGTCAAAGAGCTCAACGTTTACCTGCGTGCCGCTCGTGAATTGACCCAGAAGCTCGATCACGAGCCCTCAGCCGAAGAAATCGCCAACCTGCTGGAGAAACCAGTGGGTGAGGTCAAGCGCATGCTTGGCTTGAATGAGCGGGTGTCTTCGGTGGATGTATCCCTTGGCCAGGATTCGGACAAGACCCTGCTCGATACCCTGACCGACGAACGCCCCACCGATCCTTGCGAGTTGCTGCAGGATGATGATCTGTCGCAGAGCATCGACCAATGGCTGTCCGAGCTGACTGACAAGCAGCGGGAGGTGGTGATCCGCCGCTTCGGTCTGCGTGGTCACGAAAGCTGCACCCTGGAGGAGGTCGGCCAGGAAATCGGCCTGACCCGCGAGCGGGTACGGCAGATCCAGGTCGAAGCGCTCAAGCGCCTGCGGGAAATTCTGGAAAAAAATGGTCTGTCGAGCGATTCACTGTTTCAGTAACGGCTTGTATTCAACAACCCAAACCCGGCTTAGGCCGGGTTTTTTATGTGTGCTCTAAAAGGCTTTCAGTTGTCCGCAGGCTTGGCTAAGGTGGCGGCAATTTTCTCCATACTGTTGTTCGTACAGGTTTTGCATGAACCAATCGCCGAAAAACCCGTTGCATGGTGTCACCCTGGAGGCCGTGCTTACCGCTCTGGTCGCCCAGTTCGGCTGGGACGGCCTGGCCCAGCGTATCGATATCCGCTGCTTCAAGAGCGACCCGAGCATCAAGTCCAGCCTGACCTTTCTGCGCAAGACGCCCTGGGCGCGGGAGAAGGTCGAGGCCCTGTATGTGCGCACATTCAAGGGCTGAGCGGGCATAGCTCAATAATCTGGCACCCTTGTTGCAGTACCTCTGCAAACGCCGCGAAGCGTCAAAAAATGGCCGGGAGCCATTTTGGCCGTCGCGTAGCGCCGACCCGAAGGGTGGCCGCTACGGATAGCAGGCCACAAAAACCGCGGCCAGGTGGAGGATGTGATGAGCCAGGGTGTTGAATTCAATCGCTTGATGCTGGAAATGCGTTCCATGCAGGCCGAGGCCATGGCGCGGCAGAAACCAGTTGCCAGCACACCTGAACCAGGCGCGCCGAGCTTCTCGGAGATGCTCGGACAGGCGGTTGGCAAGGTCAACGAAACCCAGCAGTCCGCCAATAAACTGGCTACGGCCTTTGAAATGGGCCAGAGCGGCGTGGATCTGACTGACGTGATGATCGCTTCACAGAAGGCTAGTGTGTCCATGCAAGCCATGACTCAGGTGCGCAACAAGCTGGTCCAGTCTTATCAAGACATCATGCAGATGCCGGTTTAAGGGTAGAGGTTGAATCATGGCTGAAGCCGCCGCTGCAAACGTACCAGCCACCACGGGTGGCGATGAGCCGAAGAAGGCCCTTCTCGGCTTGGCTTTTCTGGAAAATCTCTCCGAGATGTCGATGCTGCGGCAGATCGGCCTGCTGGTCGGCCTGGCCGCCAGCGTGGCGATAGGCTTCGCCGTGGTGCTGTGGTCGCAACAGCCGGATTACCGCCCGCTGTACGGCAGCCTGGACGGCATGGATGCGTCCCAGGTGATGGAGACCCTGGCCGCCGCCGATATCAAATACACCGTGGAGCCCAACTCCGGCGCCCTGCTGGTCAAGGCCGATGACCTGGCTCGTGCGCGTATGCGTCTGGCTGCCGCGGGCGTATCGCCGACCGACAACAGCGTCGGCTTCGAGATTCTCGATCAGGAACAAGGCCTGGGCACCAGCCAGTTTATGGAAGCCACTCGCTATCGCCGTGGCCTGGAGGGCGAGCTGGCGCGCACGGTTTCCAGTCTGAACAACGTCAAGGCGGCGCGGGTGCATCTGGCCATTCCGAAGAGCTCGGTATTCGTGCGCGATGAGCGCAAGCCCAGCGCTTCGGTGCTGGTCGAACTCTATCCGGGCCGCGGCCTGGAGCCGAGCCAGGTAATGGCCATCGTCAATCTGGTGGCCAGCAGCGTGCCGGAAATGAACAAGGCCCAGGTCACCGTGGTCGACCAGAAGGGCAATCTGCTCTCCGACATTCAGGAAATGTCCGAGCTGACCATGGCCGGCAAGCAGTTCGACTACAGCCGGCGCATGGAAAGCCTGTTCACCCAGCGCGTGCACAATATCCTGCAGCCGGTGCTGGGCGCCGGCCGCTACAAGGCCGAAGTGTCGGCGGATGTGGATTTCAGCGCAGTGGAGTCCACCTCCGAGATGTTCAACCCGGACCAGCCGGCGCTGCGCAGCGAACAGCAGGTCAACGAGCAACGTACCAGCAGCCTGCCGCCGCAAGGCGTGCCGGGCGCCCTGAGCAACCAGCCGCCGGGCGCCGCCAGTGCACCCGAGCAGGCCGCAGGCGCTGGTGCCGCAGTACCGGGGCCGGTGGCTGCCGGGCAACCCTTGTTGGATGTCAACGGTGAGCAGATCATCGATCCGGCCACGGGCCTTGCCATGCTCGCGCCTTATCCGGCGGACAAGCGTGAGCAGTCCACGCGCAATTTCGAGCTGGACCGTTCCATCAGCTACACCAAGCAGCAGCAGGGCCGTCTGCGCCGGCTGTCGGTGGCGGTGGTGGTGGACGATCAGGTCAAGCTCGACCCGGCCACCGGTGAAACCAGCCGCGTGCCGTGGAGCAGCGATGATCTGGCACGCTTTACCCGCCTGGTGCAGGACTCGGTGGGCTTCGATGCCAGCCGTGGCGACAGCGTCAGCGTGATCAATACACCGTTTTCCGCCGATCCGGGTGAAGAGCTGGTGGCGCTGCCCTGGTACCAGAGTGAGCTGTTCCTGATGGCCATGGGCGGGCTCAAGCAACTGCTGCCGGCGCTGCTGATCTTTATCCTGGTGTGGTTCGTCTTGCGTCCGGTGATGAAGAACATCACCAGCGGCGGCAAGGGCGATGATGCGTCCGGTGGCCGTGGTGATGTCGAGCTGGGCGAGATGGGCGGCCTGGGTGGTGACCTGAGTGAAGACCGGGTCAGCCTGGGTGGCCCGCAAAGCATCCTCCTGCCCAGCCCGAGTGAGGGGTATGATGGACAATTGAACGCCATCAAGAATCTGGTGGCAGAAGATCCGGGCCGTGTCGCCCAGGTTGTGAAAGAGTGGATCAACGCCGATGAGTGATAATCGCCCCGCCGCCAAGTTGAACAAGGTCGACAAGGCCGCGATTCTCCTGCTGTCTCTGGGGGAAACCGATGCCGCCCAGGTGCTGCGCCACCTCAGTCCGAAGGAAGTGCAGCGGGTCGGCGTGGCCATGGCCGGAATGGGCAACGTGCAGCGCGAGCAGGTCGAGAAGGTGATGGGCGAGTTCGTCGAGATAGTCGGCGATCAGACCAGCCTGGGCGTGGGCGCCGACGGCTATATCCGCAAGATGCTGACCCAGGCTCTGGGGGAGGACAAGGCCGGCAACCTGATCGACCGCATCCTTCTGGGAGGCAGCACCAGCGGCTTGGACAGCCTGAAGTGGATGGAGCCGCGGGCGGTGGCCGACGTGATCCGCTACGAGCACCCGCAGATCCAGGCCATTGTGGTGGCCTATCTCGATCCGGATCAGGCCGGCGAGGTGCTTGGGCATTTTGACCACAAGGTACGCCTGGACATAGTGCTGCGCGTGTCTTCCCTGAACACCGTGCAACCAGCCGCGCTCAAGGAACTCAACCAGATTCTCGAGAAGCAGTTCTCCGGTAGCGCCAACACCACCCGGGCGGCCTTGGGTGGGGTTAAGCGCGCCGCCGATATCATGAACTTCCTCGACAGCTCGATCGAAGGCCAGCTGATGGACTCGATCCGCGAAGTCGACGAGGACCTGTCGACCCAGATCGAAGACCTGATGTTCGTCTTCGACAACCTCGCCG
>DASUOY010000110.1:0-9115 GCA_036276395.1 Pseudomonas sp. | reverse complement strand
GCCCTGGAAGGTCAGACGCAGGATACGGCCCTGCACATGGGCAAAATCGTCACGCTGTTCGTTCTCGTCGATCTGCTCGGCTTCCTGCACAAAGCGTTTGGTGGTGGCGTGCTGCGGGTGCAGAAACACCTCGGCCACCGGGCCGGATTCGACTATCACCCCGGCATCCATCACCGCCACGCGGTCGCAGACGCGGCGAATCACGTCCATCTCATGGGTGATCAACACTATGGTCAGGTTCAGCTCGCGGTTGATCTCGGCCAGCAGCTGCAACACCGAGGCGGTGGTCTGCGGGTCGAGGGCACTGGTGGCCTCGTCGCACAGCAGAATCTTCGGCTCGGTGGCCAGGGCGCGGGCAATGCCGACGCGCTGTTTCTGCCCTCCGGAGAGCTGCGCCGGGTACTTGTTGGCGTGATCCTGCAGGCCGACCCGGGCCAACAACTCGGCAACGCGCGCATTGATGGCGCTGCGCGACAGTTCGCCGGCCAGCTTAAGCGGCAGGGCGACGTTGTCGGCGACAGTCTTGGATGAGAGCAGATTGAAGTGCTGGAAGATCATCCCGACCTGCTGGCGGAAGCGCCGCAGGCCTGTGGCATCGAGGGCGGTGACATCTTCACCGTCGATCTCGATGCGCCCGCCGGAAGGCTCTTCCAGGCGGTTGATCAGACGCAGCAGGGTGCTTTTGCCGGCGCCGGAGTGGCCGATCAGGCCGAACACTTCGCCACGGGCGATATGCAGGTCGGTGGGCTGCAAGGCCGGAATATCCTGGCCAGCGACTCGATACGCCTTGCGCACCTGATAAAAGTCGATCACGGGTTAAACCTTTTGGGTTTGCTTGAATGGCCGGGTAGGCACAAAGGCTGCGTAGTCTACCCGGCGCTGTTTAGGCCGCAAAAATCTTTGTAGACCTATGGTTATAGCTAAATTGCATTAACTCTCTGGCGGCTCTGGGCAGTGTAGCCAGGCGCCATGCAAACGACCGGGCAAGCCCGGTCAGGGTGGCGTCAGGGCCGACTAGCGCTGCGGGCTAAGCACCAGCTGCGGCACCTGGGCGGGCTTGATCACCTGGCTGATGCGCGGGCTGAAACTCGGATCCAGACGCTTGAGCCGCGCATTGAGCAGGGAGGCGACCCAGGGGAAATCCTTGGCCTGGCGCACCTCGATACGCACCGCGCAATTGAACGCAAGCATATCCGCCGCGACGCCATCGAGCAGGCTGCGCAGGCGCTCGTTGTCCTGGTTATCCAGCATCGGCATGGCGATCACGCTGCTCGCGGCTGCCGGGTCGATCAGCCGGGCCAGGGGCTTGACCGGGGCAGGCGCGTCGGCTGGCGGGGTATTCGGCAGCTGAGTTGCCTGAATCGCCGCGGCCTGGCGCTCGGCGGCCAGACGCAATTGTCGGGCCTGCTCCAGACGCACGGCTGCGGCGGCTTCGGCAGCCTGTTCATCGGCCAGACGCTGCTGCTCGGCGGCCTGCTCCTGAGCGGTACGGGCCTGGGCAATAGCGCCATCCAGGCCGGTACTCAGGGCTGGGGCTTGCGGCATCAGGCTGCGCGCGCGGCTAAGGGCCTTGGTCGCGCCGTTCAGATCACCGGCTTGCAGGGCTTTTTGCCCTTGCTGCAGATGCGCCTCGGCCAGCTGGCGCTGGTATTGCTCCAGGCGGGTATCGCCCACCGCACGCTGTTGCAGGCTGCCGAGCTGGCTTTCGGCGCTGCTCAGGTCGCCGCTGGCGAGGCTCTGATCGAGCTGGCGAAAGGCGCTGACCAGATCATCCACCGGCAGATTGGCCGGTTGCGGCGCGCTCTGGCAGCCGGCCAGTGACAGAACCAGGCAGAGGGCAAAACCACGAAAAATGAACGACTTCAGCATTACGCGTCTCGCACTGTGCAAAAAACGCGCAAGTCTACACTGCGCTGCCGGGCACAACCAATGTTTCAGGCTGTGCGCCGCGGCAGGGCAAAGCTCAGCAGAAACAGAGCTGCCGCGCTGACCACTATGGACGGGCCGGCCGGAGTGTCCTGAAACCAGGACAGACTCAAGCCGCCACACACCGCGACGATGCCCAGCAGGCTGGCGCCGAAGGCCATCTGTTCCGGGGTGCGCGCATGGCGCTGGGCAGCGGCGGCGGGAATGATCAGCAAGGATGTGATCAGCAGCACGCCGACTATCTTCATCGCCACGGCGATCACCACGGCGATCAGCAGCATCAGGCTCAGGCGAATCGCCGCCACCGGCAGGCCTTCGACCTTGGCCAGCTCTTCATGCACGGTAATCGCCAGCAGCGGCCGCCACAGCAGCGCCAGCAGCACCAGCACCAGCGCGCTGCCGCCGATGATCCAGGCGAGATCAGTGGGGCCGACGGCCAGCAGGTCGCCGAACAGATAGCCCATCAGGTCGATGCGCACATCCTGCATAAAGCTCAGCACCACCAGGCCCAGGGACAGGGTGCTGTGGGCGAGGATGCCGAGCAGGGTGTCGGAGGCCAGCGGCTGGCGGCTTTGCAGGGTGACCAGCAGCACCGCCAGCAGCACGCAGCCTACGGTTACCGCCAGGGTCGGGCTGACGTCGAGCATCAGGCCCAGGGCCACGCCAAGCAACGCGGCATGCGACAGGGTGTCGCCGAAATAGGCCATGCGCCGCCACACCACGAAGGAACCCAGCGGGCCGGCGACCAGCGCCAGGGCCAGGCCGGCGAGCAGGGCGTTGAGGAGAAAATCAGCCATGCTTGCAGCCATCTCCGTGAATATGCGGTTTTACCGGGCCTTTGATGCTCAGGCCGGCAGCGGCTTCGCTGACCACCGCGCCATGTAGATCGTGGGCGTGGTCATGGTGGTGGGTGTAGACGGCCAGGCTCTTGGCGTCCTCGCCGAACAGCTCGACGAAGGCCGGATCGAAGCTGACCTGCTCCGGGTGGCCGGAACAGCAGACGTGGCGATTGAGGCAGACCACCTGGTCGGTGGTGCTCATCACCAGATGCAGATCGTGGGACACCATCAGCACGCCGCAGCCATGGCGGTCGCGCAGCTGGGTGATCAGCCGGTACAGCTCGGCCTGGCCGGCGACATCGACGCCCTGCACCGGCTCATCCAACACCAGCAGCTCCGGCTCGCGCAGCAGGGCGCGGGCCAGCAGCACGCGCTGCAGTTCGCCGCCGGAGATACTTTGCAGCGGGCTATCGATTACCTGCTCGGCGCCCACCTCAGCCAGCGCCGCCTGCACAGGGCTGCGCGTCACACCCGGCACCAGGCGCAGAAAACGCAGCACCGAGAGCGGCAGGGTGGCGTCGACATGCAGCTTCTGCGGCATATAACCGACGCGCAGCTTGGGTTTGCGCCAGACGCTACCGCTGTCGGGCTTGAGCAGGCCGAGCACGGCGCGCACCAGGGTGGTCTTGCCGGCGCCGTTGGGGCCGATCAGGGTGACGATTTCCCTGGGCTTTACGCTGAGCTGCACATCCTGCAGCACGCTCTGCCCGGCGAAGGTCACGCCCACGCCGGCGAGGCGGATCAGGGCGTCAGTCATACGTGCTCCCGGCAGCCTGCGCAGAGGCCGACCACTTCCACGGTCTGACTTTCCACGACGAAACCGACACCGGCCGCGCTGCTGATAATGGCGTCGCTGATCGTCGCCTGCTCCAGTTCGATGGCCGCATGGCAGCCCCGGCAGATCAGGAACTGGCCCTGATGGGCGTGTTCCGGATGGCTGCAGCCGACAAAGGCGTTGAGCGAGGAAATCCGGTGCACCAGGCCGTTTTCCAGCAGGAAATCTAACGCGCGGTACACCGTCGGCGGCGCGGCGCGGCGGCCGTCTTCATCGCTCAATACGCCGAGGATGTCATAGGCGCCCAGTGGTTTGTGGCTGGCCCAGACCAGTTCCAGCACGCGTTTGCGCAGGGCGGTCAGGCGCAACCCCTGGCGCGTGCAGATGCTTTCCGCCTCGGCCAGGGCATGGCTGACGCAATGGGAGTGGTCGTGTGGGCGTGAAGCCAGGGGCGCTTGAGTCATGGGCAACGACGAATAAGGTGAGAGACGTTATTATATTACTCGTTCCTTCCCGCTTGAGTGCTCCCCGTGTTGCGTCTTTTTCCGGCCTTGGCCCTGTTGTTGATCACTTTTCCCCTGAGTTTGGCGGCCCAGGCCGATGTGCGGGTGCTGACCAGCATCAAGCCGCTGCAGCTGATCGCGGCGGCTGTGCAGGATGGCGTCGGCCAACCCGATGTGCTGCTGCCGCCGGGCGCCTCACCTCACCACTACGCACTGCGCCCCTCCGATGTGCGCCGCGTGCGCGAGGCCGAGTTGCTGTACTGGATCGGCCCGGACCTGGAAAGCTTCCTGCCCCGCGTACTGGCCGGCCGTGATAAGCCGAGCGTGGCCGTGCAGGATGTGCCGGGTATGTCCCTGCGCCATTTCGGCGACAGCCATGCTGAACATGCTGAGCACGACGACCACGCGCCTGCCGCCGACCAGCACGACCATGCGCACCGTCCCGGCAGCCTGGACGCCCACCTCTGGTTGCAGCCGGCCAATGCCCGGGTAATCGCCGGCAAGATCGCCGCCGACCTGGCGCAGGCCGACCCGGCCAACGCCGCGCGTTACCGGGCCAATGCCGAGGCATTCGGTCAGCGTCTGGATGCCTTGGATCAGCGTCTGAAAGCCCGCCTGAACGGCCTGGCCGGCAAGCCCTATTTCGTCTTCCACGAAGCCTACGACTACTTCGAGGCCGCCTATGGCCTCAAGCACGCCGGCGTGTTCAGCGTGCTCGGTGAAGTGCAGCCGGGGGCCCAGCACGTCGCCGCCATGCGCGAACGTCTGCAGCAGGCCGGCCCGAGTTGCGTATTCAGCGAGCCACCGCTGCGCCCACGCCTGGCGCAAACCCTGAGCGCCGGCCTGCCGGTAACCCTGGCCGAACTGGACGCCATGGGCGGCGCCTTGCCGGTGGATGCCAAGGGCTATGAGGCCTTGCTGGAAAATCTGGCCGGTGAACTGGCGGACTGCCTGGAGGCGCTGTAGCCAGCGCCCGTTAGAAGGCGAACGGCAGCGCTAGATCCACCTGCTGGCGCTGCGCCAGACGGCGCTGGAACTCGTCCGGATCGTGGATCAGCACCTGCTGACCGGCAAAAGACTGCGCGGCGATCAGCCGCGATAGCCAGAAGCGCACGCAGGCGATACGCAGCATGGCCGGCCATAGTTCGGCTTCTGCCGCAGTAAAGGGCCGCAAGCCGGCATAGGCGCCCAGCAGGGCCTGGGCACGCTTAGGGTCCAGACTGCCATCCTCGAAAGAGCACCAGTCATTCAGGGTAATTGCCAGGTCGTAGAGCATCGGCCCCGAGCAGGCGTTGTAGAAGTCGATCACCCCGGCCAGGTGGTTACCGTCGAACAGCACGTTGTCGCGGAACAGGTCGGCATGCAGATTGGCCTGCGGCAAGGCGAGGATGCGCGGCTTGAGCGTGTGGATTTCCGCCAGCGCATCACGCAGCAGCGGCAACTGTTGATCGGGCAGCTGCAAGGCCAGGCTCGGCCCTTCGGCGAGCATCCAGTCCAGACCCCGATCACTCTTGCGTTGCAGCACCTGGTCACGGGTGGCCAGGTGGATGCGCGCCAGCAGCGCGCCGACTTCCTGGCAATGATGGGCGTTGGCCTCCTGCACATGCTTGCCGGCCAGACGCGGCTGCAGCAGCGCCGGCTTTTCCGCCAGGCTGCGCAGCGCCTCACCCTGGCCGGTGCGCAGGGCATAGGGCACCGGCAGGCCGGCGTCATGCAGCACGTCGAGCAGCTCGATAAAGAACGGCAGATCGCTGCTCGGACCGCGCTCGATCAGGGTCAGAACAAACTCGCCCTGCTCCAGGCTGACGAAGAAGTTGCTGTTCTCGCTGCCCGCGGCTATGCCCTGGAAATCGCGCAAACGACCCAGGCCATAGGGGGCGAGGAAGTCCTCGAGCTCGTGGCGCTCAAGCGGTGTAAAAACAGACATCAATAATTACCAACTAAAGATTTCCCAGGCGGGGATCAACATATCCGGATTGTCCGAACGCACGAAGTTGCCTTCAGTGCCATCGGCACGCACCAGGAAGTAGGGTTTGCCACCCTTGGGGATGACCTTGATTGCATAGAGGAAGCCATTGACCCGGTATTCCTGAATGGTCTTGTCGCCTTCTTGGCGAATGGTTACGTCCGGATCGGCGGAGACCGGGTCCTCGGCCTGTACCGTGAGCGCGGTGCAGGCCAGCAAAGTGGCCAGCAACAGGCTATTGAGTGTACGCATGGTAACCTTGTCCTTTTATCGTCAACGGTGCGTTCATTCTAGCGCCGCCCTCGCCGAAAAGGTTGATCCCGCTCATGAGTCAAGCTCCCTTAGTCCTGGTGGACGGTTCCTCGTACCTGTATCGCGCCTTCCATGCCCTGCCGCCGCTGACCACCTCCAAGGGCTTGCCCACGGGTGCGGTGAAGGGCGTGCTGAATATGCTCAAGAGCCTGCGCAAGCAGTACCCGAACAGCCCCTTTGCCGTGGTGTTCGACGCCAAGGGCGGGACCTTTCGCGATGAGCTGTTCGCCGAGTACAAGGCCAACCGGCCGTCGATGCCGGACGAGCTGCGCGTGCAGATCGAACCGCTGCATGCCAGCGTCAAGGCCATGGGTTATCCGCTGCTGTGCGTCGAGGGCGTGGAGGCCGATGACGTGATCGGCACCCTGGCCCGCCAATGCGCCGGCGAGGGCCGCGACGTGGTGATTTCCACCGGCGACAAGGACATGGCCCAGCTGGTGTGCCCGCACGTTACCCTGGTCAACACCATGACCGGTAGCGTCTACGACATCGATGGCGTGAAAGCGAAATTCGGCGTCGGTCCTGAGCTGATCATCGACTACCTGGCGCTGATGGGCGACAAGGTCGACAACATTCCCGGCGTTCCCGGCGTCGGCGAAAAGACCGCCCTGGGCCTGCTGGTCGGCGTCGGCGGCGGCCTGGATGTGCTCTACGCCAACCTCGACAAAGTGCCTGAGCTGCCGATCCGCGGCGCCAAGACATTGCCGGCCAAGCTCGAAGAGCATCGCGAGATGGCCTACCTGTCTTACGAACTGGCCACAATCAAACTGGACGTGCCGCTGAATATCCAGATCGACTCGCTGCACCCGGGGGCGATGGATGTGCCGGCGCTGGTCGAGCTGTACGCCGAGCTGGAATTCAAGACCTGGCGCGATGAGCTGCTGCGCAGCAATCCGGCCCCGGCGGTCAAGGCGCCGGCCGCAGTGGCTGGCGATGATTTGTTCGCCCTGGCGCCTAGCGCCAGCGCCGCCGCTGTAGTTGCGCCAGCCACTCCGGTCACAGAAGCACCGGCAGCCGAAGCAGCGGTTGCCGAGCTGCCTGCCGCGACAGCCCTGGGCGATTATCAGTGCATCCTCGAGCAGGCGCAGTTCGATGCCTGGCTGAACAAGCTAAACAACGCCGAGCTGATCGCCTTCGACACCGAAACCACCGGCCTGGACGCCCAGCAGGCGCAGCTGGTGGGCCTGTCCTTCGCGGTCAAGGCCGGCGAGGCGGCCTATATCCCGGTGGCGCATTCCTATATGGGCGTACCGACCCAGCTGGACCGCGATGCAGTGCTGCAGGCGCTAAAGCCGATTCTCGAAGACCCGAACAAGGCCAAGGTCGGCCAGCACGCCAAGTACGACATCAACATCCTCGCCAATGCCAGCACGCCCATCGCGGTGCAGGGCGTGGCGTTCGACACCATGCTGGAATCCTATGTGCTGGATTCCACCGCCACCCGCCACGATATGGACAGCCTGGCGCTCAAGTACCTGGATCACAGCACCATCCGTTTCGAAGACATCGCCGGCAAGGGCGCCAAGCAGCTGACCTTCGACCAGATCGACCTGGCCCAGGCCGCGCCCTATGCCGCCGAAGATGCCGACGTGACCCTGCGCCTGCATCAGCACCTGTGGGCCAAACTCGAGGCGCAGCCGAGCCTGGCCAAGGTGCTGCAGGAAATCGAGATGCCGCTGGTGCCGGTGCTGGCACGCATCGAGCGCCAGGGCGCGCTGGTGGATGCCAAGCTGCTCGGCCTGCAAAGCAACGAGCTGGGCGAGAAGCTGGTGGCGCTGGAGCGTCAGGCCTTCGAGATCGCCGGCGAAGAATTCAACCTGGCCTCGCCCAAGCAGCTCGGCGTGATTCTCTACGAGAAACTCGGTCTGCCGGTGATCAGCAAGACCGCCAAGGGTCAAGCCTCCACCGCCGAAGCGGTGCTGGCGGAACTGGCCGAGCAGGACTTCGAGCTGCCCAAGGTGCTGATGCAGTACCGCTCCCTGAGCAAGCTGAAGAGCACCTACACCGATCGCTTGCCGGAGCAGATCAACCCGCGCACCGGGCGCATCCACACCAGTTATCACCAGGCGGTGGCGGCCACCGGGCGCCTTTCGTCGACCGACCCGAACCTGCAGAACATCCCGATCCGCACGGCCGAAGGGCGGCGGATTCGCCAGGCCTTCGTCGCGCCCAAGGGCTACAAGCTGCTGGCGGCGGACTATTCGCAGATCGAGCTGCGCATCATGGCCCACCTGGCCAAGGACGAGAGCCTGCTGGATGCCTTCCGCCACGGCCGCGACGTGCACAAGGCCACGGCCGCCGAGGTATTCGGCGTACCGTTGGATCAAGTCAGCAGCGATCAACGGCGCAGCGCCAAGGCGATCAACTTCGGCCTGATCTACGGCATGAGCGCCTTCGGCCTGGCCAAGCAGATCGGCTGCGACCGCAAGCAGGCGCAGGCCTATATCGATGTGTATTTCCACCGTTATCCCGGGGTGCTGGCCTATATGGAGCGCACCCGCGAACAGGCGTCCGAGCAGGGCTATGTGGAAACCCTGTTCGGCCGCCGCCTGTACTTGCCGGATATCCACGCCAAGAGCCAGGCCCTGCGCAAGGGCGCCGAGCGCACCGCGATCAACGCGCCGATGCAGGGCTCGGCCGCCGACATCATCAAGCGCGCGATGCTCGAGGTGCAGCGCTGGCTCGACCAGAGCGGCACGCGGGCGCGGATGATCATGCAGGTGCACGACGAGCTGGTGTTCGAGGTCGACGCGCGCGACCTCGCGACCGTGCAGCGCGAGGTGCCGCGGCTGAT
>DASUOY010000109.1:0-2252 GCA_036276395.1 Pseudomonas sp. | reverse complement strand
CGCCCGCAGTCGCCGCGATGCCCTGCTGGCCGGTTGGCCGCAGCACGTGCCCGGTTGCGCGCCGTTGCCGCTGGTGGAGGCCGGCCTGCACCTGTGCGTGCGGGTGGATAGCCTGGCGCGCGAACGCGAGCTGATCGCCGCTGCTGCTGAAGTAGGGGTGGAGTTAAACGCCCTTAGCGGCTACTGGCTGGCCGATAGTGCCGAGCCGGAAGACCAGCGCGCCGGGCTGGTGCTGGGTTTTGCCGCAGTGCCGGAGGCGCGTATCGCCGAGGCCCTGCAGGCGCTGCGCAAGGCTTGGGGCCTTTAGCAGGCTATAGAAGTTTTGATGACATCTGCTGGTAGGGTGCGCCGTGCGCACCAGGTACATCAGGTACCTGGTTGTCAGTGGTGCGCATGGCGCAGCCTACACAGGTCAGCCGCAGCTGCCTCAGCACAGATCCGGGTTCTGCGCGCAGCTGCCATAGCCTTCGCTACGCATCTGCTCCAGGGCCTGTTGCAGGCGCTCCACCACCTCGTCCGGGGTGTCCTTGTTCAGCGCCAGGTACAGCTGCGAGGTCTCGAAGCTCAGGGCGGTGTCCAGCCCCTCGACCCCTTGCTCCTTGGCGTAGAAGCGCCACACCGGGTCGGAGGTGGCCCACAGGTCGATCTGCCCGCGCTGCAGCTTGCGGATATTTTCCTGGTCGCGCAGGGCGTTCAGCGGCTTGAAGCCCAGGCGTTCCAGGTGCTGGCTGACCGCCGCGCTCTGGTAGGCGCCGATGCGGTAGGCCTTGGCCTGCTCCATGTCGGTTGGGCGCGGGCCGCCGTCCTTGAGGCCGACCAGCACGCTCTGGTACTGGGCGATCGGCCCGACCCACTTGAACAGCGGCTTGCGCGCCTCGCTCAGGGAGGTGGAGAACAGGCCGTGGTTGGGCGTGGTCATCGCCTGCTTGTAGATGCGGTCCCAGGGGAAGCGCAGGGTCAGGCTGTAGTCGATGGCGGCGCGCTTGAACATCTCGCGCACTATGTCGGCGCTGATGCCCTGGATATTGGCGTCGCGGGCGAAGTTCTTGCCGTTGCTCGCCATATTGAAGGGCGGGAAGTTTTCCGTGAGCAGCACCACCTTGTAGTCGGGCGGCAACTGGGCCTGGCTCAGGGGGCTAAATAGCAGGCAGAACAACAAGGCGGCGCAAAGATAATGGCGCATGGTTTGGCACTCCTAGCGAATGGAGAGTCCCGCGCCTGCCAACTGGCCGCGCGGGGCCTATGACATACACAACAACGCCCGGGCTGAGGCCCGGGCGTGTTCAGGTCAGCGCTGTTGCAGCGCGTTGACGGGTGGTTGGTTCAGCGCGCTCGGCCAGGCCGTCAGCGGCGCCAGGGGTCTCTCCGGCCAGGCGGCCGGGTCCAGGTCCAGATCGGCAAAGGCCTTGGGGTCGAGCACCGGCGACTCCACGCCAGCCTTACGCTGGTTGTCATAGTCGCGCATCAGGCGCAGGCCGGTCTTGAACAGCAGGAACATGGCGGTCAGGTTGACCAGCGCCAGCAGGCCCATGGTCACGTCGGCGAAGCCGAATACGGTCGACAGGTCCTGCATCGAGCCCCACAGCACCAGGGCGATTACCAGCACGCGGTACACCTGCACCAGCCAGCGCTTGCTGCTGAAGAAGCCCAGGGCGTTCTCACCCAGGTAGTAGTTGTACACCAGGGTGGTGAAGACGAAGAGCAGCAGCGCCAGGCTGACGAACACCCGGCCCCACTCGCCGACTTCGGCGGCCAGAGCGGTCTGGGTCAGGACTACGCCGGCCATCTCGCTGCCCGGCTGATACACACCGGACAGCAGGATGATCAGCGCGGTGCTGGTGCACACCAGAATGGTGTCGATAAACACGCTGAGCGACTGCACGATGCCTTGCGCGGCCGGGTGCTTGACCTCGGCTACCGCAGCGACGTTCGGCGCGCTGCCCAGGCCCGCTTCGTTGGAGAACAGGCCGCGTTTCACGCCCATCAGAATCGCCGCGCCGATACCGCCGGCGAAAGCCGGTTCCAGGCCGAAGGCGCTGCGCACGATCAGGGCCAGGGTTTCTGGCACTTCAGCGATGTTCATGCCCAGTACCACCAGCGCCATGCCGATGTAGGAGAAGGCCATGATCGGTACCAGCACGTCAGCCATGCTGGCGATGCGCTTGATGCCGCCGAAGATGATCAGGCCGATCACCGCCACCAGCACCAGGCCGCTGACATAGGTCGGCAGGCCGAAGGTGTCGTGCAGCGAA